>NZ_VPCH01000069.1:0-12276 GCF_013418285.1 Acinetobacter sp. YH12152 | reverse complement strand
TCACTTCAACTAAGCCATTAGCTGTTTGGTCAGCACCTTTGATGTCAGATACACGTTGCAAGTTCATAATGTCCACACCGTACTCACGTACATGTGCTTCCATTTCAGCAGCAAACTTAGGACCTTGTGTCTTTTGAATCGACGTGAAGTTTTCAATGTCCATGGTATCCATGACCTGACCGCCCATGCGCTCAGCCACGATACCGGTTTTGATACCTTTACGTGCCGCATAGATCGCAGAAGTATTACCTGCAGGGCCACCACCAATCACAAGGACATCAAAGGCATCTTTGGCATTTAACTTTTCAGCATCTTTTGCAGCAGAGTTCGTATCCAATTTCGCAATGATTTCTTCCAAAGTCATACGACCTTGACCGATGTGGTTGCCGTCTTGGAATACCATTGGTACAGCCATGATTTTGCGTTCTTCCACTTCGTCTTGGAAGAATGCACCATCAATCATGGTTGCAGTTGTACCCGGGTTGTAGATCGCAATTAGGTTCAAGGCTTGAACCACGTCAGGACAGTTATGGCAGCTGAGTGATACGAACACATCAAAGTCAGTTTTAAGACCTAAACCTTTAATGGTATTCAGTACTTCGTCAGAAACTTTCGGTGCATAACCTGAAGTTTGTAACAATGCCAAAATCAAAGAAGTGAATTCGTGGCCCATCGGTAGACCTGCGAAGAATACACGTGGTGTTTCACCTGCTTTTGCAATACCAAAGCTTGGCGCACGGCTGTTGTTACCGTCAAAACGTGCAGTCACTAAATCAGATAAAGCGGCAACTTCGGTCACCAATTCTTTAATTTTGTCTGATTTGTCCGTGCCGTTTAAAGTAGCGACGATTTCAATCGGGCCTTCAAGGCGTTCAAGTAAGGTTTTTAATTGAGCAGAAGTATTTTGATCTAACATTGCTAACGTCTCCAGAGGAGTAAATTTATTTGATGAGAGAATGATAGAACAAACCATTAAATAGGTGAAACGGTTTGTTTTTATAAAATTAATCGGTTTTACAAATCAAATGATTGAATTTCTTTCTAAATCATAAATATATGGGCCTATATTAACATTAAAATGATTTATTTCGTACATATATATCGTGATAAATCCCTCATTTTTTTCTTTTTTATTGAAATCACACCAAGCCTGCGCAAGACCCACTTACGTCCTGATTAATTACAAAATCTTTATAAAGCTTTAAGTTTCATTTCAGCAAGACGGCATTAAATCAAATGAAATATCAGGTGATTTGACTGCTTTTGAGTTCCATCAATAAAGCCACAATCAATCCCTTGCATCAATCAGCCATCGATCTACAAGTATAAAATCAACAGTGAGCAGAATAATGAAAATTGAATTTGTCTTTGATATTGTTTATCCCATGAGTTATGTCGCATTTCAAAAGTTAAAACAAAACTGGAATGAACATACCGCAACCCGTGTAGAGCTATTGCCGATTCAACGCGTTCCTGAAATTCCTGAACAAGGCTTAGATGTGCTGTAGTATTTAACCAATAAGTATGGCGCAAGTGCAGCAAATCGAAAACTCGAAATGACAAAGTTTGCTGCTTATAGCGAAGATGTGATTGTCAATATTGAGCACATGAAACGTATGCCAAACAGCCAACTGGCTCATCAAGCTATTTTGGCCTTGGACAATATTCTGGATCAATATGCCCTGACTCAAGCCCTATTCCATGCATTATTTGCACACGGTCAAGATATTGCTGATATTCAGGTTTTAAAAAGCATTATTGAAGGCATTGGTTTAGATGGCTCAAAAGTACTGCGCTCAATTCAACATAAAGATATTGCAGACCGTCAGCATGAAATTACACAGTATGTAAAATCAAAGGGACAACACCCCATTCCTTTTTACCTTGTGGATGGCGAAGTGAATGATCAGACTTTTTCTACACAGGAACTTCGACAACTGTTTCATCGCGCAAGTTAATCTACCCAAGAATAAAAATCCCCATACAATGTGATGGGGATTTTTATTCTGAGCAATGCAATGATCTAAAAAGAAAATAGGCCTATTAATGAAGTCCCTGCTCAATTCGATTAATCCGTGATTTGAACTGCTGAGAAAGCAGATACAAAATTAAGCTCAAAACCAGCGTGAGTACTATCACGGTGATCAACACCCAACGTACAACAACTTCTAGTACATTGGCTTGCTGAACTTGTTTTTCCACGCTTTGCGCCATCGGTGTCATGGTTTTATCAAATAGCTGATTTTGCATCGCCCAGAGCTGTTCAGGCTGAAAACCGTATTCACGGAATTTTGCTGGATTTTGTTGCTCGGCATTGATTAAGGATTGCACCAAAGGAATTGCTGTCGCACGATCTACAGGCTTATGCATCAAAGCAGCTTGTGCAAGTAAATAGGCTTGCACGGGTTTTGCCAATTGTGCATCTTCCATCTCGAAAGCCAGCTGGCTTTCTTGAATATTTTTTTCATAATGTACCAATTTTTGATCTGCTGCACGGTCATCATGATTAAGGTCATATTGCACATAAGTTAAGCCTGACCAAAGCACGATAAACGATAAAATCCAGCCGACAAATTTCAATACAAATGATTGGAAGCGAATTCTAAAAAATTGAAATTTCCTTAGAAATCCAACCAAGAAAAATGCGCCAATAAATGAAACGATGAGTTTGAGAAATAACCAACCAATAAAGGATAAAAAGTTTAAAAAATAGTCGGAAGACTCACCGAGTTGATATGTCAAATCACCTGCACTAATGGGTATATGCAATTGCTGTACGCTAGAGCTTAGGCCAAAAAAGCTATAAACCATATCATGCTGAATAAACAACATCACAGCCGAAACGATCAGTACAGAAACACTGGTTAAGGTCAATAACGTCAAATTGCGTTGACGCTTCTTAATGGTTTGAAGCCCTGTTTCCAGTTGCTGCGGATTTAGCGCATACTCATCAATGGGAGGCAAAGACATACTCCTTCAGATTATATTTTCACCTCCCTCACAGCTTATGAAGAAGGGTTTGAACCACTCGATTCAATCACTAAATGATTCAAATTGTTTTGTAAGGCACGAATACGTGTCGTCGCTTCTTCACGCTTTTGTACACCTTCTTTCTGAATTTGAATCACATCATTAACGGTTTTAATGAGGGTATTTTGCACATGTTCAAGTGTTTCAATATCAATCACTGAACGCTGATTGGCTTTTGCTGTATCGACAGAGTTTTGATGCAACAAATCGGCATTGCGTTTTAACAGGTCATTGGTCGCATCATCAATGCTATTTGCCAATTGCACGCTGTTCTTTTGTTCCTGCAATGAAATCGCCAAACTAATTTGGTTTTTCCACGCAGGCAATGTGATGTTTTTAATTGCATAAAACTTATCGACCAACATCAAATTGTTGGATTGAATTATGCGAATCATCGGCAAGGTCTGCATAGCAGATTGTTGCAAGATCTGTAGATCACTCACACGTTTTTCAAGATTATTGGCCAAATGGTTGAGGTCATAGACTTTTTGCGTAGTTGTTTGATCTTGAACTTGTGTGGTTAATCTTGCAATTTCCTGTTGGATTTCCTGCTCTTTCAACTTACCTGCGGCGATATACACCCCTAATTGTTTATATTCGTCTTGTACGCCTTCAAACATTTTATCTAAGGTATTTACACGCGCTTTTAAGCCATTTTGCGAAGTTTCAATTTCTTTAACCAAAGCATCAATTTGCTCTTTGGTGGTATTAAAGTGCTGATCAAAACTTTGCTTGGCACCTTTAAATTTACTCAGTAAACCACCAAAAAATCCGGAGCTTTTAGATTTATTTAAAATGCTCGTGGTGTTTAGTTGCTGTGCGACTTGTACCACCTGATTGAGCTTTTGACCTGTCGCATCTAGATCTTTATTTTGCACCAAATTTAATAATTCATCGGTATAGGTCGACGTCTTGGTGGCAATGTTTTTACCATATTCAGCAACACTATTATGACTTAAATCTGCCAATTCCTTACGTGCAGCTTCGACTTCGTGAAAATCGGAAGTTTGTAAGCCAATTTCCTGCAAATTGAGTTGCTGAAATTTTTCTTCAGTCAATTCTTTGCTTACTTCAACGGGTAAATTTTTGGCATCTAAATCGGTCATAACTCACCTTATATTTCTAAGACTTAGAGGAATTCTCTAATGATTTTTTTAAAGTTTTAATCAAATTTTCACGGCTATTATCAAGCTTTTCCAATGAACTTGTCGAGTTACTTTGACGACTTTGTTTCACATGATATTGCCATGCTGGAATCAACACCTGCTGAGCTTCCTTATATCGATCTAATAATTCAAAAGAAAGCTGCTGAGAAAGCTGCATTTGCGTAATCGCAATATCATTACTGGCTTGTAAGGTTTGTAACGTATTCACCTTTTTCGATAAACGTTCTGCAAAGTTGTCAAGCGGATGCTGATTTTTCACAAACTGTGGGTATTCCACCAAGAACTCTTCAGCCGCGACGATATAGCGCGCCATTTGCTCACGTAAGCCTTGTAGTTGATTAAAACGTGCTTGGGACTTTTGAATTTCTAACTGTAGTTTTTGGCTCAGATGATTTGCCCGATCAAGTAATTGATCTAGATTTTTATAATATTCAACTTGTCCTGAACCATATTCCAAATCGATGCCTAACCACTTTTGCAAGGCATTAAATTTGCGTCTTTTTAAATATTTTTTTGAATTGGCTAGAGCTTGAATCAACTGTTCAATAGTTTGACTAAGTTGTTTCGTCAGTTGAGGGTCAACACCGTCTAGCAGCACCGACTGTGCTTGAATTAATTGATCTGCATAATGATTTAGACGATATTGATCGGTCAGTAATGGCACAAGGTCATTCCGCTTAATCGAAAGCACTTCCGCCCGATCTACCGTAATATCCTTTAACGGCACCAATACATCAATTTGTGACATAGCCAATTAAACTCAATAAAATCATTTTTATACTACAAGTTTTGCCATAAAAGTCTTGTAGTATTTTGCAAAAAATACATCTATTTCATCGGTCAAATTTCGTTATTAAATTCAACCGTTGCATATAGAACCGCCTAAGCAGCCATACGGCATCATTTCAATGGAGATGATGACCTACACAGATGAATTCAAGCTTAAGATACTCAAAGATTCAATCTAGATTTAAATTAAACAACTGACTCTACATGAATTATTATCAAAATTATCGTAAAATTTAATTCATATACTTTAGAACCAAATATTAGATCAATAATTTTAGAGGCTTAAATGGAACGTTTTTTCCATAACACAATGTATGCTGCACGTTGGATTCTGGCTCCCGTGTACTTTGGTTTATCCTTTGCACTGCTACTGCTCGCGATTAAATTTTTCCAGGAAGTCATTCATGTCCTTCCGCATATTTTAGAATATTCAGAAGCTGACCTGATTTTAGTCATTCTCTCTTTGGTCGATATGACTATGGTGGGCGGACTGATTGTGATGGTGATGTTTTCAGGCTATGAAAACTTTGTTTCGCAATTAAAAATTAATGAATCGACCAATCGCTTGAACTGGCTCGGCACCATGGATGCCAATTCATTAAAACTTAAAGTTGCAGCATCAATCGTGGCAATTTCTTCGATTCATTTATTGCGTATTTTTATGGATGCGAAAAACATCCCCAATGACAAAATCATGTGGTACATCATCATGCATTTAACCTTTGTTTTTTCTGCTTTTATGATGGGATATTTGGATAAAATCAGTAAGCACTAATCTAGGTAAGGTTAATGAAGCCATTTGCGATAATGGCTTCTCGTCAAATTTTAAATCTAGTTATTCATCAAGTTCACTCATTCGCCTTAAACGCTCAAGATCCAAGATCACGATTTGTCCATAATTCCACGCGATCACTTGTGTTTGGACAAATTGCTGCAGATGTTTATTCAACGTTTGGCGTGAAATATTAAAAGACTCTGCAAATTCCTGCTGACTGAGTCTCAAAGGAATTTCCTGCCGACATCCATATTGCTCATAGAGTCGAATCAAATGTCTAGCAATACGCTGCTCTAGCGTTGCCGTTCGCAAATAACGATTATGCTCAAACATCAAATACATGCGTCGACTGAGAGATTGCACGACATTCCAAAGCGCCTTCGGATCACGCTGTAAAACGGCTAAAAACCTTGTTCCAGAAATGATTGCCACCTCGACGTGTGTCGCAGCAAAATAATCATAATTCAAAGGCTTTTGTTGTAAGAGTGCGACAAAATTAAATACCGACTGGCGACGAATATAATCATTGACAATCAATTCACCATTATTTTGCAACCAACCAATTTGTAGCGTACCTGAAAGCAAAATATAAATATCTTGCACGATTTGTTGTTGTTTTAAGATGTGCTGCTGCGCATGAAACCGTGAATATTTCACCTGTTGCACAAGCTGTTCTAAAGTCTGATCGCTAAAGCCCTGAAAGATGTCTTCATTACGTAAAATTTGCAACAAATGCTGTTGGGCGGTGTTCTTTTGATCGCTCACGTCTATAAAAAAATGCCTAAGATCTCATTGATCTTAGGCAAGTGCTTAAAAATGTAAAACCATTGTTTTTCGCATTATTTATCTGTTTTTATGCTGTTTTAAATGACGCTCTCATACTTAAGATGCTTTCTCATAAATACGGCCTGCTTCTGAACGCAAGTTTGAAATATCGGTGTTTTGAATATTTTTCAGTACAGTACTCGGCTGACCATTTACATCGACAGGTACATCACCCTCAATGGTGACACGTGAGGCGATACGTAACTCATCACCATAGTCATTGATGGCACGATGCTGCGTTGCACGATTGTCCCAAATGGCAACATCACCAACCGCCCAGCGCCAACGCACAATATTTTCCCATTGCACGATTTGCTCTTGAAACAGTTTAAATAAACGACGTGACTGTGCCGGACTATATCCACTGAAGCGTTTAAAGAAGTGACCTAAAACCAAACTTTTTTCACCTGTTTCAGGATGTACACGCACCAATGGATGCTCGGTTTCCACTTCTACCGCGGTACGGAATAAATGGCGACCTTCTTCATTGTACTGACCTTTGGGAGTCGCATAGTCATAACTATTACTATGCACCGCGCGTAATTGTTCCGCCAGTTTTTGCAGCTCCGGACTTAAATCTTCATAAGCCGTCACGGTATTGGCCCAAACTGTATCGCCACCATGTTCAGGTGCAACTACATTTCTTAAAATTGTGGCTTTGGGATAATTGGGTAAAAATGTAATATCGGTATGCCATGAATCTGCGCGCCCACCACGTGAGTCAATTGACAACGTATGTGCTGTACCATCTTTGAGTGGCACACTTGGGTGATTCAACGGATTTCCTAAAAGTCGTGCAAAGGCTTCTTGTTCTAAATCGGTGAGATCTTGCTGCCCACGCACAAATACAACTTTATATTTTAATAGTGCATGATTAAATTCATCGACCACGCTTTTGTCTAAACTTCCAGACAACTGAATGCCAGAAATTTCGGCACCAATACGACCGGTTACAGGTTTTACTTCAATATGCTGATATTGATAGTCTGGATTGTAATGATTCGATTCTAATTGTGTCATAGGGCTCTACCTCATTCTTCAAATTATTAAGCAACGATGGTGTTGTTGAAATACAGTGTGCCGACTTCGTGCCCATGACTCTGTCAATTCTTTGACAGTTTTCCCAAGTTAAACTGCTATGGTTGTAATGAAATCTGCTTAACAACATTTGCACATTTCATATCTAAAAATGCAATAAAGAAAAAATAAAAAAGCCATCGGTATCGATGGCTTTGTGTGCGGATTTTATCTGTATATCACAGCGGAATTATAGATAATTCCCTTCACGCTCAGGTTGATAGAGCACTTTAATGATTTTGACTTTCATGGTATGACCATCAGGCTGCGGCCATTCTATTTCCTGCCCTTCAGCCAAACCTAAAATGGCAGCGCCCACTGGAGCCAAAACATTAACTTGACCTTTATCGCCACGAAAATCATGTGGATAGACCAGTGTAATTTCGGTTGCTTCTGTCGCAGGTGCAATGTTAATGAGAACTTTGGCATTCATACTCACCACATTGGCAGGGACATCTTGTGGAGCAACCACTTCAGCGCGCGCCATCTCATCTTCCAAATGCTCCATCGTCGGCGTCAGCTTAGATTGATGCTCCAACATGGTTTCTAAACGATGTAAATCTTGTTCTGAAAGAATAATATTGGGTTTTTTCATATAAAGTTCCTTTGCGACCTTGCCAACAGATCTATAGCGATGGGCAAATTTTTTGTTATCTCTTATTCCGTTATAACAGAAATATAAATGTTTAGATAACTTTTGAATTTTTCTGATGACATAAAAAAAGCCCCCTTGAGGGGGCTTTCTCAAGTCAGACTTATTTTGCGTAAACTGGGAATTTAGCGCAAACAGCAGCAACTTTTTCTTTCACTGCAGCAATCACAGCTTCGTCACCTTTGCTGTCTAGAACGTCAGCGATCCAGCCTGCAAGGTCACGTACTTCAGCTTCGCCAAAACCACGTGTTGTTACAGCAGGAGTACCGATACGGATACCCGAAGTCACGAATGGAGAACGTGGGTCGTTTGGTACTGAGTTTTTGTTCACAGTAATGTGAGCAGCACCTAACCAAGCATCGGCATCTTTACCAGTAATGTCTTGTTTAATTAAAGATAATAAGAACAAATGGTTCTTAGTACCGCCAGAGACAACATCATAACCACGTTCGATTAAAACTTCAGCCATTGCTTGCGCATTCTTAACAACTTGTTGTTGGTAAGCTTTATATTCAGGCGCCATTGCTTCTTTGAAGCAGATCGCTTTAGCCGCTACAGCGTGAACTAAAGGACCACCTTGATTACCAGGGAATACAGCTGATTGTAATTTTTTCTCGATTTCTTCATTTGCTTTCGCAAGAATTAAACCAGAACGTGGACCACGAAGTGTTTTATGTGTAGTCGTTGTAGTAACGTCAGCAATTTGTACTGGGCTTGGGTAAACACCAGCAGCAACAAGACCAGCTACGTGAGCCATATCTACGAATAAGTAAGCACCAACTTTGTCCGCGATATCTCGGAAACGTTGCCAATCAACAACTTGGCTATACGCAGAGAAACCAGCCACGATCATTTTTGGCTTATGTTCTTCAGCTAAACGTTCAACTTCTTCATAGTCGATTTCGCCAGTTTCTGGGTTCAAACCGTATTGAATTGCGTTGTAAGTTTTACCAGAGAAGCTAACTTTAGCACCGTGAGTCAAGTGACCACCGTGAGCCAAGCTCATACCTAAAACTGTATCGCCTGGGTTAAGTAGCGCAAGGTAAACTGCAGAGTTTGCTTGTGAACCAGCGTGTGGTTGAACGTTTGCATAATCTGCACCAAACAATTCTTTAGCACGGTCAATGGCCAATTGTTCGATCACGTCTACATACTCGCAACCGCCATAGTAGCGTTTACCAGGGTAGCCTTCTGCATATTTGTTAGTAAGTTTTGAACCTTGAGCTTCCATTACTGCAGGTGAACAGTAGTTTTCTGAAGCGATTAACTCAATGTGCGCTTCTTGGCGAGCATCTTCATTCGAGATCGCTTGAGCTAATTCAGGGTCAAATTGAGCAATAGAGGTGTTGGCAAACATTAGCGAGGTCCTATTAAATTAGGGCTTTTAAGCCGTGCTAAGATTGGCGCGTATTATAACAGAAAGTTTGTCTTTTCCACAGTTTGATATTTATTTAATTCCAAGTGATTATTATTCATTTTAACTGCTAATCTTTAGTGAATAAATGAATAATTACAGGAATTGGGGCTGATGGAAATAGACAATAAATTTACCGATTTACCGCATCATTCAATTTCCGCTCCAGCAGACATTCGATATTTTGAGATCCAAGAAAATTGGGATTTTTATCTTGATGAAATCGATGGAATACCCTCCAGCTATTTTTTGAATTTGGCTTTAGCTCAAAATGCTCCAATTCAGCCGCTTTCAAATTTGATTTGGGTTGCATTACAAATGAATCACCCTCGAGAAGATGGACTATCTTCCAGAGAGGAATATGATCTTTTATTAGAATTAGAAGATACCTTGATTTCAGCCATGACTAAAAACAAGTTAACTGTATATGTGGGCCGTGTAACGCGTGATACAAAAAGGCTGTTTTTCTTCTACGCTGCACCACATATTAATGCAGAGCAATCAATTCAGTCTGCCATGCAGGCATTCCCTGACTACCATTATAGTTTTGGTAAAAAAAGCGATAGAGATTGGAACATATATTTTAGAAACCTTTATCCAAATGAAGTGAATTTACAAATGATGTCCAATAGTAAAGTCCTTGAAAGTCTGCGAAACAATGGAGACAGTCTTGAAATTGCACGTCCAATAGATCATTGGATTTACTTTAAATCACTGAATGAACAGAGTAATTTCATTAAGAAAGTCGAAGACCTTGGCTTTGCTGTAGTTGAGAAAACGACGGTAGAAGAAAATGAAAACTATCCTTATAAACTGATCATTTCGAGAAAAGATCATGTAGATCAATTATCTATTGATCAATGCACATTGGTGCTTTTTGAATTAGCAAAACAGGAAAATGCGCAATATGATGGCTGGGAAACACAAGTCATTCGAAACTGAGGTCTTAAAAATAAAGCCTAATCAGATCAATTAGGCTTTATTTGCATGTTTAATTCGCAGGCATTAGAGATTTTACATCTAAGACAATTTCATCCCAATTCGCGGTATAAACTGTCGCATGATCCCATTTTGGTGTGATGGCATCGTCTGTATCCGTCACATAATTAATTTTAGTTCCTTTACTTGTGGCGAGCTGTATCAACACATCCGTTGCCGCTTTTGGAACTGTTGAGTCATTACTGCCTTGATAAATGAAAATTGGTGTACTCAATTTTTTGAGTAGCGGTTGAGAGTCTTGCTCTAAGAATTGTTTAACCACTTTAATGTTGGTCATAAAATTAGCTTGCGTTCGAGGGTAGCCATCTAATTTTCCATTCTTTTGTACATAAGCCCCCATTGCCCCACCTAAAGTTTGCCCTAAAACGTCATAACATACACTTTCAGCTTGAGCAGCGAGTTGATCAGTTGGCGGGACAAACACTTCACTATATTGTAAGGTTGGTGTTGAGTTTCTTAAACCTGCTGTAATTAGCGATGTAAAGGTATCAAGCGGTGCAAGAATATTAATTTTCTTAATCGGATCGTCTTCAGCTGCGGCTTTTTGTTCACCTCCACTGAGAATTAGAGCTAAGTTAGAAGCTGGCGCTACAGCCACTGCCCCCTTATAGCTTAACTGTGCACGTGAAGCATATTGAGCAGCTCCCAATGCTGCTTGCCCACCCTGTGAATGTCCTACAACTGACCATCGTTTTTCTGTGGTGTTTCCTAAGTTTTTACTCGCAGCAACCACTGCATCGGTAATGGAATATGCTTCACTTTTTAAATTTAAGAATGGATGCAACTCTTTACCACTCGGTTCACCCAAACCTTCATAATCAGGTGCAACTACTGCATAACCTGCTGCTAAAAGTTTTGCAATAAAATATTCATTACCCTTTAAGCCTTGTTGGCTTGGAGCACATTCATCAGCAACACCTGTAGTGCCATGCGCCCATGCGCCCATGCGCCCATGCGACAATAGGCCAACCTCCAGTGGGTTTGGTGCCTTTAGGCGTAAAGAGTAACGCTGTTGCTTGAGTTTCTGCACCATTCACGCCAAGCATTTTATAAGTCATCAATGTTTTATTGGCACTCACCGTATCCAAAACGGTATTAGCATTGGTATTAGCATCAATATAGACCTGTGTTTTTACAACAGGCGCAGCTATATTATTTTTTGGAATCCCATCATCGATAATAAATGACGAATCACCGTCGCTTCCTCCTCCACACGCGACCAAAAAGAGTGTGCTACTAACCAATACCGTTAACTTAAGTCGGTTCATCATCCCTTGTTCCTTCTATTTGTTGTTTTAAAGTCATTCCTAATGATTAATCGCATGGAATTTCAATACGTTCAAGCGATTTCAACGCCATTGATCATCCTATTCATTTATGAAGAATCACACCAACATAATAATACCCTGATTTAATTTATAATTTAGGGTGTGTTGACATTTACAGCCGATAAATTGAGCTAAAGAGGCAACCATATAAATATACAAGCTAAAGCAACAGCGCTTTGATAGTTACGTTTTAGCTTATCGTATCTTGTGGCAATTCCTCT
>NZ_VPCH01000068.1:0-12340 GCF_013418285.1 Acinetobacter sp. YH12152 | reverse complement strand
TGGAAGCAGATGAAATATTATTGGCGAGATTTTCAAGTCATGACAGCTGATAAAATAGAGCAATGGGTGGAGAAAGTATCAAACCAATTCGGAAAAGAATACATGTTTACTTTTTAATGACAACTTAATCAAAAAAGTGATTTAAATATTTATCCTGTAGGAACTATTGAGGCAGTTCCTCATCGTCTTGCGAACAGGACAGAATATTCCTCACGATATTTTTATAAATATAATTCAGTAACAGGAATTTATCCCACCATATTGTCTTCTAAGGATAAAATTAATAATGGCCTTCAGGGCGGAGTGATTGTACAAAAAGTTCAAGCTGGCTCTCTAGCCAAAGGCGTTATTTTGCCGCAGGATATTATTATAAAAATGAATGATGATAATATTAATGATGTCAGTGCATTTGTTGAAAGTTCAAACTATTTAAGAGGAAACGTTGTAAAGTTTGAAATTCTGAGAAATGGACAGAAAATACCTTTAGAAATTAGTTTGAAACAATAATATTTGGCTGGAAGGTGGGACAATTGCACTTTTCATCCAATTTAAGTTTGGTGCTCTCTGAAAATATGTTTTTTCTTAAATTGATAAAAAGATCCGAATTGCAATAAACCCAAGCAAAACAGTTCAGAAATCCTCAACTTCCTGTCATACTACGCAGTCATCAAATGGATACTTTGAATAGAGGTAATGAGCGTGATTTCAGTAGGTATTGTCGGTGGTACAGGTTACACAGGTGTTGAATTACTGCGTATTTTACTGCGACACCCAAATGCGGAAGTGAAAGTTTTAACTTCGCGTACTGAAAATGGCCGCCGTGTGGATGATATGTTCCCAAGCTTGCGTGGACATACAGACCTTTGCTATTCAGATCTAAATATTGAAGAACTAAAACAATGTGACGTTGTATTTTTTGCGACGCCGCATGGTGTAGCAATGAAACACGCAGAAGAGTTAGTTGCTTCAAATACTAAAGTGATTGATCTTGCTGCTGATTTCCGTTTGCAAGACTTAGCTCAATTTGAAAAATGGTATGGCCTAGACCATGCATGTCCAGAGCTATTAAAAGATTCAGTTTATGGTTTGTCTGAATTAAACCGTGAAAAAATTCAAAAGGCTTCAGTGGTTGGTAACCCAGGTTGTTACCCAACAACTGTTCAGCTCGGTTTAGCGCCAGTATTAAAAGCTGAAGGATTAGTGAAACCTGAAAGCATTATTATTGATGCAAAATCAGGTGTGTCTGGTGCAGGTCGTAAAGCCAGCCTAGGTATGATCTATTCTGAAAATGCAGATAACTTTAAAGCTTATGGTGTAGCGGGTCACCGTCATCATCCTGAAATTGTAGAAGCCTTAGAAAATATTTCAGGTCAAAAAGGCGTATTTAACGAAATTTTATTCGTACCGCATTTGGTACCAATGATTCGTGGCATGCTGAGCACAATCTACATTGATTTGACAGACGCAGGTGCTTCTGCTGATTTACAAAGCTTATATGAACAGTTCTATGCCAATGAGCAGTTTGTAGATGTGATGCCTGCAGGAAGCTCACCTGAAACACGTACTGTGCGTGGTGCGAACCAATTACGTATTGCGATTTGCAAACCTCAGCCGAAAAAATTAGTGATTTTGGTGGCTCAAGACAACTTGGTGAAAGGTGCTGCAGGTCAAGCCGTACAAAATATGAACTTGATGTTTAGTTTTGCTGAAAATGCAGGACTTCAAGGCATTGGTTTATTACCATAAGAAACGATTTAAAACTTCACACACATTTAAAACTGGATTTAAATGTGTGCCTTGAGTGAACTAAAAATAAGAGATGACGATGTCGAATACAGAATCTAATTTCAAGTCAGAACCTGAAAACAGTGAAAAAACGCCTTTTATGAAGACGAATATGCCACTGGCGATTGGTGCAGTTGTACTTGCATTGAGCAGCGGTTTGCTCGGATATAGTATCGGTCATCGTCAGGGCTTAACAGTGGTCGGTTATGATGCAGATGCAGAGCAACTTGTTGATGTGGTGCAAAAGCAAAAAACTGAATTAGCAGGGCTAAATAAAAGTTTGAATGCGGCAATCCAAGAGCGTGATGTCGCTGTAAGTAATTCAAATGATTTATATTTGGCTGTTAAAAAAGCACGTGATGATCAAGAATTAACGGGTAATTTAGGTGTTTTGTATCGTGAAGTATTGCGCCAACGTGGTGGTATGCCTCTTGCAGTACAACATTTAGCGATTAAACCATTACCTGAAAATGCGTATGAATACCAACTTGATCTCGTTCAAGTTAGCCCATCAAAAAGTAATGTATCTGGAGGCGTTGAGCTGCGCCTAATTAAGGGTACAGAAGTACTTGCAGTGCCTTTAGAAGACAAAAACTTTAACTTTAGCGAAAGTGAACGACTCACTGGACGTTGGACCATGCCTAAAGGCTTTAGTCCAGACTTTATTGAAGTGCGTTTAAGCGGTTCTAAACCCGTTATTCGCCGTTTTAGCTGGTCGAAAGGTCAGCCTGTTGAAAATCAATCTGCCTTCCTTTCAGAAATTCCTCAAACTGAAGCAAGTGCAAACTAAGTGTGAAACCTAAATCCTATGCGAATCAATAAGCGTCAAACGTGTTTATCTGACATTAAAAATTCATTTTACCAATCTGGTTTAGTGGACTGGCATCTAAACCCGACTCTCAGCCAAGGTACGCAGGATGATGGTGATTCAGACATTCAAGTATTGACTGCGCCACCTGAGTTAAAGCGTCCTCCTATGTATGCTGTCGTTTTAATGAACGATGATTACACCCCAATGGACTTTGTAATTGAAATTTTACAACAATACTTTGCTTTGAATCTTGACCAAGCCACTCAAGTAATGCTAACTGTACATTATGAAGGAAAGGGTGTTGCAGGGGTTTATCCGCGAGACATCGCAGAGACTAAAGCAAATCAGGTCAATAATTACGCTCGGTCGCAAAGTCATCCATTACTTTGTCAGATTGAGCCAAAAGATTAATAAGGGGATTACATGCTCAGTCGTCAATTAGAAGTATCACTACGTTTGGCTGTCAGCATGGCTCGTCAAAAGAGACATGAATTTTTGACGGTAGAACATTTATTATTGGCTTTACTGGATAATGATTCCGCTGTTAATGCATTGAAAGCATGTGGCGCAGACATTATTGTGCTTCGCAAAGAACTTGAAGAATACGTAGAACAACATACCCCTAAGCTTGGCGAAAATAGCGATCAAGCGCCACATCCTACAGAAAGTTTTGATCGTATTTTGCAGCGTGCAATTTTCCATGTGCAATCGAGTGGTAATGACCGCACTGTAGAAGGTGCAGACATTTTAGTTGCGATGTATTCAGAGCGTGATTCATTTGCGGTGTATTTACTTAAACGCCATCAAATCAACCGTTTGACATTAACGCAGTATTTGTCTCATGGCACACGTAAAGACGAAGTCCAAGCCGAAGAAGAAATCGAAGAGCTCGATGGTGAAAACACCACGTCTTCAAATTCTGGCCCATTAGAGCTATATACGACCAATCTGAATGTTGAAGCTCAAAAAGGCAAAACAGATCCACTGATTGGTCGTGAAAAAGAGATTGAACGTACAGCTCAAATTCTATGCCGTCGCCGTAAAAATAACCCACTTTTGGTGGGTGATCCGGGTGTAGGTAAAACTTCGATTGCTGAAGGTTTGGCTTGGCTCATTGTAAATGGCAAAGCTCCTAAACCGCTTGAAAATGCAGAAGTATTTAGTTTAGACATTGGTGCTTTAGTTGCAGGAACTAAATACCGTGGTGATTTTGAAAAGCGTTTAAAACAACTGTTAAATGCATTGAAGAAAAAGCCCGAAGCTATTTTATTTATTGATGAAATTCATATGATCATCGGTGCAGGCTCAAGTATGGGCAGCACGATGGATGCATCGAACCTCATCAAACCAGCTTTGGCGAATGGTACTTTACGTTGTATCGGTTCAACGACTTTCCAAGAATACCGTCAAGTTTTTGAAAAAGATCATGCATTATCTCGTCGTTTCCAAAAAATTGATGTCAATGAACCATCTATTTCAGAAACGATTGATATTCTGCGTGGCTTAAAAGGCAAATTTGAAGAATTCCATCATGTGAAATACGAAGATCAAGCGTTGGTTTCTGCGGTTGAACTATCAGCGAAATTTATCAATGATCGTTTCTTACCTGATAAAGCCATTGATGTGATTGATGAAGCTGGTGCGCAGCGTCGTTTAAAAGCTGAGCAAGATGATACAGTCATTTCAGTTGAAAACATTGAAGATATCGTTTCGAAAATTGCGCGTATTCCACCGAAAACTGTCTCTAAAGATGACAAGAGCGTTCTTGAAAATCTTGAGCGTGATCTGAAACGTGTGGTGTTTGGTCAAGATGAAGCGATTGAAGCGCTTGCATCGGCGATTAAATTATCTCGTGCAGGTCTTAAAGCACCAGATAAGCCAGTGGGTAATTTTGTCTTTGCGGGTCCTACAGGTGTGGGTAAAACTGAAGTCACTAAGCAATTGGCAAAATTATTAGGCGTTGAACTTGTACGTTTCGATATGTCGGAATACATGGAACGTCATGCCGTATCTCGTTTAATTGGTGCGCCTCCGGGTTATGTAGGTTTTGATCAAGGTGGTTTGTTGACCGACGCGATTCATAAAAATCCGCATTGCGTACTTTTACTAGACGAAATTGAGAAAGCGCATCCAGATGTCTTTAATTTGTTATTACAAATTATGGATCATGGTTCATTAACGGATAACAATGGTCGTAAGTCTGACTTCCGTAACGTCGTGTTAGTGCTGACTACCAATATTGGTGCAGAATCAATTTCACGTGTGAGCATTGGTTTCATGGATCAAGATAACAGTAATGATAACCAAGACGCGATGAAAAAAGCCTTCTCTCCGGAGTTCCGTAACCGCTTAGATGGTGTTATTCAATTTAAAGCATTGCCAACAACTGTCATTGAAAGTGTGGTTGATAAGTTTTTAACAGAGCTTCAGGCACAGTTAGATGACAAAAAAGTGGTTCTTGAGGTTGACCAAGATGCACGCGAATGGATGGCAGAGCAAGGATACGATCGCTTGATGGGCGCTCGTCCAATGCAGCGTTTAATTCAAGAGCATTTGAAGAAACCGCTTGCTGAAATGATTTTGTTTGGCGAGCTTGCGGAACATGGCGGTAATGTTGGTGTTTCAGTGAAGAAAGAAAATGGCAAAGCTGTGGGCTTAAAACTCGAAGTGTTTGAAGACCAAACCGCTGAACCTGCTTAAGTAATTTAATTAACGAAAAACCCGTGCTTGCACGGGTTTTTTATATTTATTCGACGCTAGATTTGGGTTTCTCAATGATGGACATACCATTAACAAAAGTGCTGACCACATTTGGTTTATTTGCACTGACAGCATTGATGGAAATTTTAGGCTGTTACTTCCCATATTTGATTTTAAATCAGAAAAAATCGCAGTGGTTATGGATTCCAACAGCGCTTGCATTGGCTGCATTTGTTTGGTTATTGACGTTGCATCCAGCAGCTTCGGGTCGTATCTATGCAGCCTATGGCGGAATCTACATTTTCTCTGCATTGCTGTGGTTGCGTTTTGTCGATCACGTAGTTCTAACACGTTGGGATATGCTAGGTGGCGTCATTGTGTTGGTGGGCGCAGCTGTGATTGTATTACAGCCTCAAGGTTTAATTCGTTAAGTTAAACAATGCAAAAGTTAAACCAAGAGCTGTAAGAAATTAGATATTTATTTAAATTTGCACTCTGTATTTTTAATGATAATTTCGTATTGATTGCTACCCGAGCTTAGATCCATTTCAATTTTATATGGATTAACACGTTGAAATTGATGCTCGAATAGTAATTCACAGTTTTGGAGTGAATTATGCTTGATGAGTTGCTTCACCTTATGTTCACCGACTGATTGTTCAAATTGCGCAAAATCAGGGGTGGTGATAATACCATCAATTTCAATCTTATCCGCTTCAATTTCCATTTTTTCCATCAACATATTCTGATCAACTTGATAGGGAAGAGTGCGTGAATCTTCATCACTAATGGCAGCCAGTATTTCGTTTAAACCTGTTTTATTTTTAATTTTAAAATTGCTATCTAAAATCTGATTTTTCACCAAGTATTGATCTAATTCACTTGGTTCACCAGCAAAGCTAAAAGTAGATAAGCTCAATCCAAGAGCCAATAAGCAAATATTTCTTAAACGCATAATCTTAATCACTTATAAAAGTTATGGTTTTATTAAAGCATGCAAAAACAAAAAAAGCACCCGAAGGTGCTTTTTTATCTAAGTAAAACCTTAGTCTTTTTTAAGATTTTCGTTAATTAAGAATTCAACAAGTGCTTTTTGTGCATGTAAGCGATTTTCAGCTTCATCCCAAACCACAGCATTTTTGTGGTCAAGCATATTTTCAGAAATTTCTTCGCCACGATGCGCAGGTAAGCAGTGCATAAATAGGCAGTCAGCGTGAGCAAGATCCATCAGGCGTTCATTCACTTGATAATCAGCAAACGCTTTTTCACGAATTTTTTGCTCTTCTTCTTGGCCCATACTTGCCCAAACATCTGTAACGATTAAATCTGCATTAACTGCAGCATCTTCGGCAGAATCAACAAGTTCCACACAGTGTGCAAATTCAGATAAAAATTCTGCTTTAGGTTCATAGCCCTTAGGTGCAGCGATTTTTAATTTAAAGCCCCACATATGAGCCGCTTCAATATATGAGTTACACATATTGTTGCCATCACCAATCCAAGCAACCGTTTTACCTTCAATAGAACCACGGTGTTCAACAAATGTTTGAACATCGGCAAGTAATTGGCAAGGGTGGTGATCATCTGTTAATGCATTGATGACAGGAACTTTTGAATAAGAAGCAAAACGTTCAACAATGTCATGACCAAAAGTACGAATCATCACAATATCAAGCATGCTTGAAATCACACGTGCAGAATCTTCTACTGGCTCGCCACGACCTAATTGAGAGTCGCGAGATGAAAGGAAAATTGCGCTACCACCAAATTGGCTCATTCCTGCTTCAAACGATACACGTGTACGGGTGCTCGATTTCTCAAAAATCATGCCCATGACTTTACCAACGAAAGGTTGGAAAACTTCATTGTTATGCTGTTTGCGCTTGAGTTCGATACCGCGCTGTACAATTTGGTTAAGTTCTAAAGTCGATAAATCGCGTAAAGTTAGAAAGTGACGTAGAGCCATTGTTACTCCACAATAATTGCTGAATCAAAGAACAAAACAACAATTAGTTGTTGGTTGGTTAGAGAAAAAGGAATCGATTAATATACTATAAGAGAGGTAAATTGCAAAAAATCTAGCGCTTTTGGTGACCGTCTAGGAAACGATCGACGCAATAACTGATGTAATTGATTGTTTCTTGATCATTTTCATCAATGCTGATGCCCATGAGAACGCGCCATTCTAAATTACGCAGAATCCCAAAATAAAACTGAGCCGAAAACAGCGGGTTTTCACAATACAGCAAACCGTGTTGATGTGCTTGATATAAAATTTCGGCAACGGTGTTCTGAATTTGTTTCGGACCTTGCTCATGAATATAACGTGCTATTTCAGGATTACGTCCTGTTTGTTCTAAGACTAACCGCATAAATGCCGCATTTTCAGGCATCACGATATGCTGATGAAAGTCACTTAAAGTATTGATGAGATAAGCACGAATATCGGTGTCAGGGCTCACCGTAAATGGTAGGCAAATATCTTTGAAAAATAAGCAGCGACGATAGTCACAAATGGCCTTAAATAATCCGTCTTTATTACCAAAATATTTATAGATTGACGCTTTTGAACCACCTGCATGATTCACGATGTCATCTAATGAAACTGCATCAAAACCACGTTTTAAAAAAAGCTCCGTAGCACTTTCTAAAAGCGCAACACATCGTTCATGTCCGCGCCTCGTTTGTGGCTGGTCATGCGTTAGAGGTTCAATGTGTATTAAATCTTGCATAAAGTGATAATTTTTAACAAAAAAAGAGCTGATTTGACGATAATTATAGCAAAAAAATTAGTACTTTTCTGCTTTGCTTATAAATCAGAGATCTTTGACTAAAGAATAACAACAGATAGGTGACAAGTGAAATATTTGACTAAAGTTTTAGAGTTAATATTCTACAAAGCCATAGAGTTGGAAAAAAATATGGATATACTCAAACTTCGAAAATTAAA
The DNA here is from genome assembly GCF_013418285.1 of Acinetobacter sp. YH12152. Taxonomy (NCBI): domain Bacteria; kingdom Pseudomonadati; phylum Pseudomonadota; class Gammaproteobacteria; order Moraxellales; family Moraxellaceae; genus Acinetobacter; species Acinetobacter sp. YH12152. The sequence continues at coordinate 4,094 of NZ_VPCH01000068.1, read as the reverse complement.
GTAAATGCCGTGGAAAGGAATATGACACAACAAACGTCTGCAGGCTTAAGATTTAGACAAGCATTGGAAGTAGAAAAACCATTACAAATCATTGGCACAGTAAATGCCTATGCAGCAATGATGGCAAAAGAAGTTGGCTATAAAGCCATATATTTATCTGGTGCAGGTGTTGCGAACTATTCTTATGGTTTACCTGACTTAGGCATGACCAGTTTAGACAATGTTTTGGAAGATGTTCGTCGTATTACTGAACGTGTAGATACGCCATTACTTGTCGATATCGATACAGGTTGGGGCGGTGCATTTAATATTGCCCGCAGTGTGAAGCAAATGATTGCAGCAGGTGCAGCAGCGGTTCATATTGAAGACCAAGTCGCACAAAAGCGTTGTGGTCACCGTCCGAACAAAGAAATCGTGTCACAACAAGAAATGGTTGACCGTATTAAAGCGGCTGTTGATGCAAAAACCGATTCAAACTTTGTGGTGATGGCGCGTACAGATGCATTACAAAAAGAAGGTTTGCAAGCAGTGATCGACCGTGCATGTGCCTGTGTAGAAGCAGGTGCAGATGCGATCTTTGCTGAAGCAATGACTGATATTACCATGTACAAAACTGTCTGCGATGCTGTTGGTGTCCCTGTACTGGCAAACATTACAGAGTTTGGTGATACCCCTTACTACACCAAAGAAGAACTAGGCGAGCAGGGTATTGCAATGGTGCTTTACCCATTATCACCAACACGTGCAATGCAAAAAGCGGCACTCGAAGTAATGCATGCGATCCGCAATGACGGTACACAAGTCAATGTACTGGATAAAATGCAACAACGAAAAGAACTCTATCAATTCCTCGATTATCACACTTTTGAAAACACCTTAGATAAATTGTTCACTGAAGGAAAATAAAAAATGGCTGAAGGAAAAGTACTCACGGGCGCAGGACTGCGCGGACAAGTAGCGGGTAAAACTGCACTTTCAACTGTAGGCAAAAGTGGTGCGGGCTTAACCTATCGTGGTTATGACGTTCAAGACTTGGCAGAAAACTGTCAGTTTGAAGAAGTCGCGTACCTGATTTTCTTTGGTGAATTGCCAACAACAGAACAACTAGCAGCATACAAAGCCAAACTCAAATCATTGCGTCAATTGCCGCAAGCATTGAAAGAAGTATTAGAACGTATTCCTGCTGACTCACACCCAATGGATGTGATGCGTACAGGCGTTTCAATGTTAGGTAACCTTGAAACTGAAAAATCATTCGATGAACAACAAGATGTTGCAGATCGTATTTTGGCAACGCTTCCTGCGATCATTTGCTACTGGTACCGTTTCAGCCATGATGGTGTACGTGTAGAAGAAAACACCGATGATGATTCAATCGGCGCTCAATTCCTACATTTACTGCGTGGCGAAAAACCAAATGAATTGCACGAGCAAGTGATGAACGTATCACTGATTTTGTATGCAGAGCATGAGTTTAACGCATCTACATTCACAGCGCGTGTATGTGCATCAACATTGTCAGATATGCATTCATGCATCACAGGTGCAATTGGTTCACTACGTGGCCCATTACATGGCGGTGCGAACGAAGCTGCGATGGAAATGATTGAAAACTGGACGTCTCCAGAAGAAGCTGAACGTGAAATGCTCGGCAAACTTGAGCGTAAAGAAAAGATCATGGGCTTTGGTCATGCGATCTATAAAGACAATGATCCACGTAATGGCATCATCAAAATTTGGTCTGAACGCCTAGCAAAAGACGTCGGTGATACTGTGCTTTATCCAGTATCAGTACGCTGTGAAGAAGTGATGTGGCGCGAGAAGAAATTGTTCTGTAATGCAGACTTCTTCCATGCATCTGCATACCATTTCATGGATATTGCAACCAAATTATTCACGCCAATCTTTGTGATGAGCCGTGTAACAGGTTGGGCAGCGCATGTGATGGAACAACGTGCGGACAACCGTATTATTCGCCCAAGCGCGGACTATACAGGCCCTGAACTGCGTAAAGTGGTGCCGATTGCAGAGCGTTCTGCGGCATAATTTTAAAGTGAAATAAAAAAGCCTCAAAAGAGGCTTTTTTATTATTTGTTAATTGAGTTAACAATCTATTTGGTTAATAAAACAGGATCTTCGACGCTATATCCCGTTTCAAATGGAATCCCTAGATATTTAACAGTCACTAAATAAAAAGGCTTTTGCACTACACGATAAGTTTTAGAGATTTTTAAACCTTCTTTATACGTCTCAGCCTTTTGTATGGCGCTTTTATACTGCGAATTTTTAATACGATATTGATAGGTCCATTTATCAATGGTTTCATTCGGGTCATACCAAGATTTTGCAGTGCCATTCATGGTCGTTAATAACTGTATTCGGGCATTATTGTTATTTACTGGTGTTAGTTTGGCTAAACGCTTTTTAATTTTCGCGATTTCTTTATCAAACTGGGCACTGTCTTGGTCGTAATCAATCCGTTTTGTCTTAGGATTAATATATAAAGACTTCACTGTAATTAATTGCGTCGGCTTTTGGCTATTTAATTGATAATAATATAATTGTGGTAAACGACCACGACCATCTTCAAAATGACGCATTAAATAGATTTTTTGGTCTTTTTTATCAAAACCTAAAACCTCAATGGTTTGAGGGCCGCCTACCGTCGCGAAAGCAGAGCAGGACAGTAGGGTGCTAATTGCGAATGCATTGAAATGACGTAGCTGCATTTTCTTGTCCTGATAAGTAAATTCCTCAATACAGTATGCGATGCAAAATGATATTTAAATATGAAGATTATGTATGTTTTATTCTGCATTTAAGATGTCTAATACACTGTGAGCAACATTTTCAGTTAACTGATCTAGGCGTTCTAAAGCCGTACCTAAAATAAAATAATGATAATTATAGATACGACGGTCATGTAAGATTGAAATATAAAATGTACCTTCGGGTTTTTCTACGGTTGCACTGCCACCAGGTTTGAGTAATCCAGTGCAGGCCACCACAAAGTCTGCATGTAAAAATAGTTGTTGTCCTTGCTCAGCCATCGCTTGAGTCACTTCTGCGGATTCGGCCGTAAATTTTTCTATTAGTAGAGGATCTACTTTTAAAATTTCACGCTTGATTGATGGATCATAGCTCACTAGTCCACCTAATAAGATATCTGCACCACTATTCTTATAAATTGAAAATTGACTACATAAATAACCAGAGCTTGCACTCTCGATAAACGCGATAGTCATGGATTTTTGTTCTAAAGCATCGCAACACTGTTTAAGCATGTGCTTACCCCAAAGTAGAATGGTGAATGATCATTAGTATTCTTAAAATTTTAGCATTGATTTCGCTCGCCTGTAATTTCACTAAAAGTCTAAGTTGGTACTGTGTGTTGTGGAATTCACGAAAATAGCGTGATTGTTTAGAAGCTGTACGAAAATATGAAATAAAGGTTTCTTCGGAAGGAAAACGATGTTAAAACTTAAAATAAAGAGCGTAACAAAAGTAGGTTTATTTCAATGAAAACGACTGTTAAATATGTAGTATTAAAAAGCCTAGACTATCAATTGGGCACGCCACTTTTTCAAGAAGAATTAGACGCAGATAGCCTGTATTTTGATCAAATTCCGGCTGTAATTCAGTATCAAAATCATCAATTCAAAGTGAAAAGCAAAGAGTTAAAGCGTGTTTATTTGGCGGAAGAAAATGAAGACATGCAAACCATTATTGTGAAAGTACTTGCCGTTTAATTTCGATCAATTTGTAGTATTAATAATACAGTTCTCATTGAGTTGGGAACTGTATTTTTGTATTTGCCTGATTCAAACTTTAGATAAGTCTAGATTCAAAAGGGATATGTATTTTTTAATGATCACTTGATCCATAGCTCTAGCTATTCGACCAACGGCTATTTAATCCCCGAGATATTATTGAGTATAATTTATTTGTTTTTTCATGGGGGAAGAAATAATAGATCTCTTTCATAAATCAAAAAACGATCTTCTTTTTGGTTAATATTTGCACTCCGGATTTCTTAGCATTCGTGCATAATCTGCGGATGAAATACATCGATTCAAACAAGCTTTCTGATCCTC
>NZ_VPCH01000067.1:0-13283 GCF_013418285.1 Acinetobacter sp. YH12152 | reverse complement strand
CTGAGGATCAGAAAGCTTGTTTGAATCGATGTATTTCATCCGCAGATTATGCACGAATGCTAAGAAATCCGGAGTGCAAATATTAACCAAAAAGAAGATCGTTTTTTGATTTATGAAAGAGATCTAAATCATAATCTTATATAAATTTATCCTAGAATTCAGTACACTAGAGCAGTCTTTATCTGAATGTTCACTCAATTTGCTTACCTTGTCAGAATTTTCAAAATCATTCTTTAGTGGCAATAAACAAAGGCTCTTCCCTAAGCCTCCATCTTATTAAACTTTCTTTGCTTGCATCACCTTAAACAGTACAAACAGCAATAAAATCCATACGGGCTGCATCAGCACCGACAACATAAAACCCTGATTCCACATGATGTACAAAATCATCAGCATGAACACTAAGACAAAGTAGTTGGTGAACGGCGCAAATAAAGCAGGAAATTTAGTTTGAATAGCCTGCTGCTGCATCGCTTTTCTAAACTTCAAATGAATCAAGCTGATCAGCATCCAATTCAGCACTGCAGCACTCACCACGATATAAATCAAATAACTCAATGCTTTTTCAGGCAAGAAATAATTCAGGAGCACACAGCCAAAAATCAGCAAAGCTGAAAATAAAACCGCAGCAATCGGTGTCCCGTGCTTATTCACCTGTTTAAAGGCTTTTGGCGCATTGCCCTGTTCTGCCAAACCAAGCAGCATGCGGCTATTGGCATACATGCCGCTATTACAGACCGAAACGGAGGCTGTCAAAATAATAAAATTCAGCAAATGCGCCGCCCAATCAATCCCCATCTGATTAAAAATCATCACAAAAGGACTGCGATCTAAACCACCAAGTTTCAACTGGTTCCACGGCACCAGCGACAGCAATACAGCCAAAGAACAGATATAAAATAAGAACACGCGGATTACGGTCTGATTCACCGCTTTCGGGATATTTTGATCAGGATTTTCAGTTTCAGCCGCCGCCATGCTGATTAATTCAATGCCGCCAAAAGCAAACATCATAAAGGCTAGCATGTAGAATAAGCCTTCAAAACCGTGCGGGAAGAAGCCGCCATGTACCCATAAATTACTAATCGAAGCGGTAGAGTCTGCGCCTGCTGTAAGTAGCAGATATATACCAAAAATAATCATGGCAACAATCGCCACAACTTTAATCATCGACAGCCAAAATTCAGATTCTGCATACAGTTTGACATTGGCTAAATTGGCTAGCGTAATCACAGCAAAAAACACCAAAACTGAAACCCAAGCAGGCACATGCGGCCACCAGTAATTGATATATTTGCCTATCGCGGTCAGCTCGGTCATCACTACTAAAATATACAGAATCCAGTAGTTCCAGCCCGTTAAAAAGCCCGCAAACTTGCCCCAATACTTAAAAGCAAAATGACTGAATGAACCTGTGACTGGCTCTTGTACAATCATCTCGCCCAACTGGCGCATAATCAGAAAAGCAATCAAACCACCAATCAAATAGCCCAGAATTATCGATGGTCCAGCCGACTCAATAATATGCGCAGAGCCTAAAAATAGCCCTGTCCCGATTGCGCCACCCATTGCAATCAGCTGAATATGACGGTTCTTTAATCGGCGCTGCAGTTGAGGCATTTCGCTGCTCACAACACGTTCTCATCTTATAAAAAAGTGGATTGTAGCCTGTGCAGCTCTTTGCAGCCAAATATTCGCAGATCATTTCTGTATGAATCATTATGGAATACAGCGCGTGAGCTGCATTTCTCCATAGCACTTGGTCAAATTGATAGGATTAACAATACGGGCCATAAGATTCCACTCGAACAGCCGGAAGCATAAGCCGCCAGTATACTAAAGTGGCTGAATACATTGCCTCTTTAAATATTAACGGCCCTCAATTGAGAGCTGTTATAGCATTCACCACCCTTGATGGATAATTAATAGCGAATGCAGTACGTCTAAACCTATTTATTCATGCTGCGGTGTCATGTAAATCTTTATTTTCGCTGTGGCACTTCAGCCCACCGAGCATAACTCTTCGTGCTTTTCAGCACAGTGCCCGCTTGTTTTGCAGCGAAGCCACTATAGTCCTGATAGACACTATCCGAATTTTCATCAAAACTCGCACCATCAAATAATGGGAAAGTTCCGGCTTTTTTCTGAATCACCACATCATCAATCATCCAGCCACGGAAACCGTTGTAAAGTTGATCGACTGTTCTGAATTGGAATTTCAGCTGAACATTGGCCTTGCCTGCATATTCATCTAATGAAATTGCTTCTTGCTGAACAGCAGCCGGTGCGAGGTTAAAGCCTAAATTACTGTATGGAATCGGCGCGCGCTCATATGCCGAGGATGGATCTGCCAGCGGGTTTAATCGAGCCAAAGTCTTGAAGCTATTGCCGCCGTCGGTAGAAACTAAAATATTCATCAAATCGAATCCCTGATTATTTGGATTGACCGACTCAATTTCCCACCATGTTTTAAAGCTTAAACTCAAAGGCGCCTGATATTGGCTTAGATTAATCACAGGTGAGATTAACTCACCCGTATTGTGGGTATTAGATGTTCCGCCATCAAATTCTAGAGCAGTTGATGAATCACTTAAAGCGCCAATAAAGTTGCCATTTACTTTGTCACCATACCAATATGCTGTATTGCCTTGCAGTGGCTCAGGTACCTTACCTTGACTTTGGTCATTTGGTGCTAAGCGCACACGCTGATTCACTTGATTATTACGAATATTGTGACCTTTGTTTAGCAACTGCCAATCGACATTAGCCACACTTGGTTGCGACCTTGTCCATGCATTGCGAGTAGCAGAGTCCGCTTCAAAAGTTTCACGCCATATGGCATCTGCAGATGTCGTTTCAGGCAGCACTTCAAATTGATAGCCCGATGCAGAAGAAGCAATGACCGTAACTTTTTTCGTAATAGTATTAATTCCTGCACCGCTAATGGTGAGCGTGGCATTTTTCAATGCTTCAAGCAGCGCATTTGATACGTTGAATGAAAGCGTGAAATAGCCATTGGCATCGGTAATTGCACTGACAAATGCACCATTGGTCGCAGCACCGCCAGATAATGCGACTTGCGCATTCGCTAAAGGCTTTCCTTTATAAATGACCTGACCAGACAACGTACCGACTACTGCATCATTGACAGGTGCATCGCTTAAGGTCTGACAGTCTTGGTCTAAACAGTTGAGTATCACATTCAGCACAATGCTCTTATTGGTATTTTTAGGATGGATCAAGAATGCTGAAACTGCAGACTGTCCATTTTTAGTGACCAAAACATAATATGTGCCTGCAGCCAATTTAGGCAGCTTAACGATGCCTTGAGCATTAGCAAGGTAACTTTGACCTTTAAAATGAGTCGCTGTCGGTAAACTGTTGATCGGTGGAAATAACTGTTCAGAATCATCTGCTGTGATTTCATTTATTGTCGCTTTCAAACTACCTGCTTGTACCTTCTGCCACTCTTCATCACTTAAAATCTGAATCGACGCAGCATTTAATGCAAGATTATTTACATCCAACAGCGTCAGCTCTTCTACACTTTTTTGTACCATGGCATCGGCAACTGGCTCTGACGGTACGCTTCCTGTCTCATCACGATCACTACCACCACATGCCGTTAAACCCAAGACACCCGTGACCATTATTATTTTTGCAAATGCTATATTTTTCATCTGTTCTGCCCTCTAATTTTCCATTTTTAAAATTGTTATCTCTACATTGAACTCTGCCAGCCCAAACATACTGGTGAATATTCCAGCAAAATAATAACCAATTTTAATAAAATGCGCAAATTTCGCATTTTATATCTTTATGGCTTTCGTTCTTCTTGTTTTTAAAATTAATGCAGCTAGCTATACACGTAGCAAAAAAAAACAGGCCGAAGCCTGTCCTTTTAGTATTTACAATCTATTTTAATCTTCTGGATATTCAAAACGATAACCAACACCATATACGGCTTGAATCCACTCATGACGGTTGCCAGTTTCCGCTGCATCTGAAATCTTACGACGCAGGTTTTTGATATGACTATCAATCACACGGTCAGCCACTTCAAAACTGTCTGGGTTAATATGATCAAGCAATTGCGCACGTGAATACACCTGCCCTACATGCTCTAAAAACAACTCAAGTAAACGAAACTCAGTTGGCGTTAAGCTCAACGCTTTTTGTTGATACCAAATACGTTGCTGTGCTTTGTCCATACGGAATAAATCATTCACCTCTGGCTCTGCTTTACGTTCTAAACGACGTAATACCGCTTGCACACGTGCCACCAACTCTTTCGGACTAAACGGTTTGCAGACATAATCGTCAGCACCCATATTCAACCCCAATACACGGTCAATTTCTTCAGTGCGTGCAGTCACCATAATAATTGGCAGATCAGACTGCTCACGGACTTTACGGCAAATGGTTAAGCCATCCATACGTGGCACCATCAGGTCCAAAATCATTAGACTCGGCTTACGCTGCGTGAAGCTCTCATAGGCTTCTTGACCATCATGAAACATGCTGACTTCAAAGCCTGCAGCCTCTAGATAATCACGCACTAGCTGTGCAAGTTCCACTTCATCTTCAACCAACATGATATGTTTCATGCATGCTTCCTTTTAATATTTCATCTGTTTGGGAAATGTCAATTTGCAACGCAAACCGCCCAATGGAGAATGATCAAAACTCAATTCTCCGCCCAATGCTCTAGCTATTTTTACGGATAACGCCAATCCTAATCCTGTACCACCAGTTGCACGCGTACGTGAATCATCCACACGATAGAAACGCTCACCTAAACGTGCCAACTGTTCATCAGTTAAACCAAATGGGCTGTCATCAACATACACGGTCCACTGGGTTTCATCCTGCTCAGTATGAACATGCACTTCACCACCAGCTTCCGTATAACGAATACTGTTACCCAATAAGTTGACCATAATCTGTTTAAAACGGTCTATATCTAATTGTAATGAAGTGCCATCGCCCGTTGCTGTAATTTTCAAATCGGCTTGTTCAAACTTCGGTTTAAAGCTTTCAACCTCCTGCACAACGACATCCCACGGATTAATCGTAGTGAGATAACAATTTAATTGCTGTGCATCAGCTTGCGCCAAATCAGCCAAATCTTTGGTCAATTTTTTCAGACTACTGACTTGATTCAACATCGAAGTAAAATGCTCTGGCGTTGGCTTACGAATACCGTCCTGCATCGCCTCAATTTGAGCCTGCAACACCGCCAATGGGGTTTTTAATTCATGTGAAGTATCGGCCACCCATTGACGACGTGACGTTTCATGCTGATCGAGAATCACAGCCAACTGGTTCAATTCATTCGATAAATCACCAAGCTCATCATTACGGTTCACCGCGACTTGATGTTGATAATTGCCCTTTGTTAACTCACGTGTTCCCATTAACAAACGCTGAATCGGTTTTTTAAAGTAGGTCGCCAATAACAGTGCAGCAATTAAACTTGCAATAAATGTCAGCACATAAACCAATAACAAATAACGTTTTTGCTTACTAAAGAAGTTAATACTGATCGCATCATCTTGCTCGAGTACAGGTTTGAGCCCCAAATACCCCACGATTTGATTATTTACCATAATCGGACGATAAGAAATCTGTTCATCTGTCGGCTCACCCACCACAAATTGGCGCTGTGCATCATATAAAGATAAACGTGAACTCAAGCCCAAGCGGTCAGGCATTTGAATAAACTGTTTTTTACCACCATTGTTGGTATTGTTTTGAGAGGATTGACCGGCATCTTTATCTTTTTCATCCGCATTCGACTCTTTGGGGCGGAACACATTTTGATTCGCGCTTAAAGGAAATTTTAAACCTTCAAAGGGTTGAAACTCAGACGGTAAGTTTTGTTCAAGCCATTTTAGCTCTTCAGTTTTTTGTTCTGCCGTTTGCTGTGGCGTTGCCAACATCGATGCTGCATTCAAACTATGATCTTGAAAATAGCGCTGCTGCAATGCAATGTCATATTGACGACGTAACCACCACCGAGAGAGACGATCATAGTCATCTGGTGCTGCCTGCCCTTCAATTTGCAGAATCTGTGCCTGAATCGCATTGCCCCAATCATGATAGACCGTATACACATCGGCTAAATTTTCAATGACATGGTCAAGCTTTTGCATCTCGACATCGGCCACATATTTGGTGAAATTACGCTGCATATTCCAATGCAAAACGCCAAGACTTACCGTTGTGATGACGAGCGTCGTCAACAGCACAGTCAGAAACAAGCGTAGGGCAATCGGGATACGACGTATTTTCAAAAGAGAACTCTCATTTTTCTTCTATATTCATTATTGTAGCGAACACGCAACTAAAAAACTCTCCATTGTTTCTACATCTTTATTATTTAATCTTTAACCATCGGAAAAATATCTAATCTGGTGGGGGTAAAGACTATGAAACAAATGACTAAAATGGCTTTAATCGGTGCAAGCGTATTGAGCATGGGTGCACTCACTGCCTGTCAATCGACAACCGCACCAAAAGATAACGATCATGGCCGCATGATGAAACAACATCATGGTGATCAAGATCGTCGTATGTCACCTGAGCAACGTGAACATTTTAAACAAATGCGTGCCGAGCAACGTCAAGTGTTTGCTGATATGCAAAAAGCCTGCGATGGTAAGGCTACAGGTTCAACAGTTCAAGTAAAAGCTGGCGATAAAAATATTGATGGTACATGTACCATGGTGTTCAAAGCAGACCGTCAAGACATGAAAAAAGCACGTGGTGAACACAAACCAATGCGCGGTGAACATCATCCAATGCGTGGCGACATACGTGGTCAGATGCAACGCGGTGAGCCACTGACTGATGCAAAACGTGCAGAACTGACTAAACAGTTTGATCAACGTTTAGCAGAACGCCAAGCGAAGCAACAAGCGATTATGAAAGCATGTCAAGGCAAGACTGATGGCAGTGCGGTTGCCATTAAAGTTGGCGAACAGCAAATCAATGGTAAATGTGAAGTTCGCTTCCAACCTAAAGCCCCTGTTGCCCCAACGCCAGCACCAGTAAAATAATCCAAACTTAGATCGCAATACCATTGCGTAAAAAAAGGCACTCCCAGGAGTGCCTTTTTTATTGGACATATCTTTTTACGCTTTTTGACTATTTGTGTCATTCATTTTCAGCCAAAAGTGTTTACACTCAATGCACTTAGCATTTTCAAGGGATATTTCTTTGACTTTACAGTCACCAACAAATCGCCCTGAAATGCTTGTACCCAATAAGAAGATGTTGCACGATTAGAACCATTCCAATACGTGTCATTGAAGACACGTTCAAATGTTTATTTAGGATTACTAACGCTGGTAGAAACCAGTATTGAGGAAAACGATATGCCACAATACAAAGCGCCCTTACGTGATATGCAATTTGTTCTGCATGAACTTTTAAAAGCAGAAGATCACTATGCACAACTGCCTGCATTTTCTGACACCGTAAGCCGTGAGTTGGTTGACCAATATCTAGAAGCTGCTGCTGACTTCTGTGAAAATGAACTTTCTCCCCTTAACCAAGTCGGCGACCGTGAAGGTTGTACTTGGAATGATGGCGTTGTCACAACACCAACTGGTTTTAAAGAAGCGTATCAAAAATATATCGAACTTGGTTTCCCGTCTTTGTCTGCTGAAGAACAATATGGCGGTCAAGGTCTACCTGTTTCACTAGGTAACATCATTTCAGAAATGGTGGGTACGTCGAACTGGGCTTGGGGTATGTATCCTGGTCTATCTCATGGTGCTGTACGTACTTTAGAACACCACGGTTCACAAGAACAAAAAGACGCTTACCTGCCTAAACTTGTTTCAGGTGAATGGACAGGTACCATGTGCTTAACAGAATCTCATGCAGGTTCTGACTTAGGTATTATCCGTTCTAAAGCTGAACCACAAGCAGACGGTAGCTACGCAATCTCTGGCGAGAAAATCTTTATCTCTGCTGGTGAACACGACATGGCTGAAAACATCATCCATATCGTCCTTGCTCGTCTACCAGGTGCACCAAAAGGCACGAAAGGTATTTCATTATTCATCGTACCTAAATTCAATGTAAATGCTGATGGCTCAATTGGTGAGCGCAATGCTGTACGTTGTGGTTCGATTGAACACAAAATGGGTATCCATGGTAACGCGACTTGTGTCATCAACTTTGATAACGCAAAAGGTTTCTTGATTGGCCCTGAAAACCGCGGTCTAAACTGCATGTTCACATTCATGAACACTGCACGTATCGGTACTGCTGTACAAGGTCTTTCAGCTTCTGAAGGTGCTTTCCAAGGTGCGCTTGCTTATGCAAAAGACCGTTTGGCAATGCGTTCACTTTCAGGCCCTAAAGCACCTGAAAAAGAAGCAGATCCAATTATCGTGCACCCTGCAGTACGCAACATGCTGCTTACGCAAAAATCATTTGCTGAAGCTGGTCGTGCTCTGGTTTACTTATTGTCTTTCCATGCCGATATCGTGGAACAAGGTGCAACGGAAGAAGAACGTAAATTCTCTGACAACATCTTGTCTCTACTAACCCCAATTGCTAAAGCATTCTTGACTGAAACAGGTTCTGAATCTGCAAAACACGGTGTTCAAGTATTTGGTGGCCACGGCTTCATTTCTGAACATGGTATGGAACAAATCGTACGTGATACACGTATCTCTTGCTTGTACGAAGGTACGACTGAAATTCAAGCAATTGACTTGTTAGGTCGTAAAGTATTGGGTACTCAAGGTGCAATGTTGAAAGACTTCACCAAGATCATCCATAAATTTGTTGAAGCTAACAAAGACAACGCTGCCATGAAAGAATTTGTTGAGCCGCTTGCTGCGCTAAACAAAGAATGGGGCGACTTAACCATGCAGATTGGTATGAAAGCAATGCAAAACCCTGAAGAAGTGGGTGCTGCTGCAGTCGACTACCTCTACTTCTCTGGTTATGTAACGCTTGCTTATTTATGGGCTCGCATGGCCTTAGTTGCACAAGAAACTTTAGCTGCAGGAACAACTGATGTTGATTTCTACAATGCAAAAGTGACGACTGCTCGCTTCTACTTCAAGAAAATCTTACCGCGCGTTCGCTCTCATGTAGAAGTGATCGCAGGTGGCCTAGATCCTCTAATGGCATTGGATGCAGAACACTTTGCATTCTAATGTGAATATCTAAAACATATTCAAAAAATTGTACTCTTGAGTGCAGAAATAGAGAAAGGACGGTCATAGCATTGGCAGTCCTTTTTCTTTATAAATAGTCCCATAATTTTACTTTGGTCAATTTTCTCCACGCTTTGTGCCGATACAAATTGCCCCAAGTCCACAGATTCAAACAATAAACAGGTGAACGAACATGCCAATTTATAATGCGCCGCTTGCAGATATGAAATTCATCTTAAATGATGTTTTTAAAGCAGAACAATTCTGGCAAAACAACGAAAATCTTGCTCACGTTGATGCTGCAACTGCAGAAGCCATTCTTGAAGAAATGGCAAAATTTGCGCAAAACGTCACTCATCCTTTAAACCGCACAGGTGATGAAGAGGGCGCAACCTATAGCAATGGCAATGTCACGACTCCTGCTGGTTTCAAAGAAGCATTTAAACAATATGCAGAAGGCGGTTGGATTGGTCTAGGCGCAGATGAAGAATGGGGCGGTCAAGGCATGCCAAAAATGCTGACTGTTCTGTCTGACGAAATGCTGTTTGCAACCAACCCATCATTCATGCTCTACCCGCTTCTTTCTGTAGGTGCAGGCATGGCGTTAAACAGCTATGCATCACAAGAGCAAAAAGAAACTTATTTGCCAAAAATGTACACAGGTGAATGGTCAGGCACGATGTGCTTAACTGAGCCGCATGCAGGTACAGACTTAGGCATTATTAAAACTAAAGCTGAACGTAATGAAGACGGTACTTATAACATTACAGGTACGAAAATTTTCATCACTGGCGGTGACCACGACCTTTCTGAAAATATCATCCACTTAGTTTTAGCGAAAACGCCTGATGCGCCTGCGGGCTCACGCGGAATTTCACTCTTCATCGTACCTAAATTCTTGGTGAATGCAGATGGTTCATTGGGAGAGCGTAATGCTGTAGGCCCTGGTTCTATTGAACATAAAATGGGGATCAAAGCGTCTGCCACATGTGTGATGAACTTTGATGGCGCGAAAGGCTACCTGGTTGGTAAAGAAAATGAAGGCCTTGCAGCGATGTTCGTGATGATGAACTACGAACGTCTGTCTATGGGTATTCAAGGCCTAGGTGCTTCTGAATTTGCTTATCAAAATGCAGCGCAATATGCGACTGATCGTTTACAAGGTCGCAGCGCTTCTGGCGTGCAATCCCCTACAAAACCTGCAGACAGCATCTTAGTTCATGGTGATGTACGTCGTATGTTGCTGAACGCACGTGCCAACAATGAAGCGTCTCGTGCATTTGCGGTTTATGTTGGTCAACAACTGGACATTACCAAGTTCTCTACTGACCCAGAAGCAGTCAAAGCAGCCAATAACCGTGTTGCGCTATTAACACCGATTGCGAAAGCGTATTTAACTGATACAGCTTTCCAAGCAACACTCGATGCGCAAATGGTCTTCGGTGGTCATGGCTTTATTCGTGAATGGGGTATGGAACAATGTATCCGTGACCTCCGTATTGCACAGATTTACGAAGGGACCAACGGTGTTCAATCGCAAGACTTAATTGGTCGAAAAACCATTAAGTGCAATGGTGAATTCATTGCTGAATATATCCAAGAAATCCGTGATTTTGCCAATAACTTAGATGCCAGCTTGAACTACATCAAAGATGCAACCTTAGATGCAGCAGCTGAAGTTGAAGCTGTGACTCAATATGTACTTGAAGCTGCTCGTGAAAACATTGAGTTCCCGAACTCAGCAGCAGTTGATTACCTACATGCTGTAGGCCTGCTCAGCTTTGCCTATATGTTTGCCCGCATTGCAGATGCAGCAAAAGACAAAGATGGCGAGTTCTACCAAAACAAACTTGCACTGACTCTTTACTTCACGCAGCGTATTTTGCCTGAATTGGCTTTACGCATTGCCAAAGTGAAAGCAGGTTCTGAAGTGATCATGAACTTCTCTGAAGATTACTTTACCAACCAAGCTTAATTAGCCGTACAAAATCAAAAATGCCCGATTTATCGGGCATTTTTTTATTCATCTACTACTCTTATTACATAACCACTGAGTACAACTTTTTTCAAAAAATCATAAGCATATTTACTTATTCGCAATCACCTAATTCCATTCGATATGTAAAACAAGGATGGAGCTGATCGTCTAGCATTGGAAATGTAGCCCAATGCGTTGTATCTTTATCTTGTTTAAACCCTGCCTTCATTAAGACATTTTGTGATGCTAGATGTTCCTCAGCACAAAAAGATGAAACAACCTTCGTGACCTGATTCTGCTTTAAATACTTAATTCCCCCAATTAAAGCCTCAGTCATATAACCACAACCATGAAAATTCACCCCTAACCCAAAATGTATTTCTCCATGGTTGTCTTGATTGAAGAAATACAGTAAGCCCATCGCTAAATGCGTATTCTTATCACTAATCACCCATGCAAAATCAGGATTGTGTATCGACCAATAATGATCTGCCCACTTTTCTAAAACACTCTTAGTCTGTTGAATCGTTTTATGTGGCAACCGCTGCAGATAACGAGTTGCTTCTATATTCGAAAAATATGTTTCGTATAATGAAATTTCATCTCCTAACTGATACTTTCTCAGGCATAAACGTTCAGTTTCAATCCTATTGGGCATGATTATTTAGCCTGTTATTTCATGGGATAAAATTTTTTGATCGACTCCGCCATTTCAGCATTCGACCTTTCCAAAGCTTTTTCCACATTCATCGCATCTATAGCGCTGCGATTTTGACTGACTTTAAATTTCCCGATCATCGACTGAATATCGATTTCAATTGCTACAATTTTTTCCAGTTGTTCCGCAATAAAATCATGAGGCGCATCGCCCATTTTCCATGGCATGGGTTGCGTCGCTTCATGAGTACGAGTTAAACAAGCCAAAATTCCACGTAAATATTTTTCATCTGCAATTTTACGTATCTTGCCTTTAACATGGACTACACGATAATTCCATGTCGGCACGACACGGTGATGTTCTTGTTTTCCTTCGTACCAATTTGGCGAAATATATGCTTCGTCGGCATGAAAAATCACATAGGCTTGCGCTGACTGATTTAGCAATTCAAACATTGGATTGGCCTTAGCAATATGACCGCGTAATACACCTAATTCGCCTGACTCAGCGTCATATTCTAGTGGTAAATGATTCACTTCCAACTCACCATTGGGTGCAGTCAGTATTACTGTCGCCAAAGCATACTTACGCATAAGATCAATCAGATCAGGGAGTTCATCATGTTTAAAATGCGTTGGTTGATACATCGTCGCTTCATTCTTATAGGACAAAATTTAAGCTCAAACTTAACATTAAAAACTTTATTAAACCTAAAAAATATTTTTGTCATATGCGCTTCATGTGCATGAAATTTGCTTGGTATTTAATGACTAGTTCATCATTGAATATTCACGCAATTTACACAGGAGGAAGATATATGAAACACCGTGATCCCAAAGTAGAAAAAGTTGAAGCCCTCCTTGACCGTTTTGGCAATATTGCTGTAGAAGGTTTTCATTATCTTGCACTGTTTGTCATCGGCTGTATGATTTTATGGTCTGCGGGTCATACCATTTTTGAAATTATTACAGTTAAACAATTCGCCACGATTGACGATATTTTATTATTGTTTATTTACCTTGAGCTCGGTGCCATGGTTGGTATTTATTTTAAAACCAACCACATGCCGGTACGCTTCCTGATTTATATTGCTATTACTGCCCTGACCCGTTTACTAATTTCGGACATTCAACATGACCATAAAGCGGATATGGGATTGGTCATTACTACAGGTTCGATCCTCATTCTTGCTGCGGCCATTTTGATTGTACGCTATGCCTCTTGGACCTACCCTTCTGTTATTCGAGATAAGCATTCCGAGAAGCCACTGCCTGAAGGAAAAACCCCACGTCCGCAAGATGATGAGTTAGCTTAGTCTTATTAAAGCCCCTCTTTTTTAAGGCATAGGTATCTACACAAATCCCAAGTTTTGGGTTAAATTGAAGAGCATGCTCTTCAATTTAATATCTCCCATCTTGATACACGTCTCGTCAGACGATACAACGCCCTCGTAAAGCTTAATATG
>NZ_VPCH01000066.1:0-13900 GCF_013418285.1 Acinetobacter sp. YH12152 | reverse complement strand
TGTACACAGCGCATTGGGTTATGTATCGCCTTTTGAGTTTGAAGCAATGTACTATGATAAGATTAACCCGTTAGGTCACGTGGCCTAACTTAAATAAAAATGTCTCCGACAAACCCGGTACGGTTCATATTCTTGTTTTTAGTATTAACTGAGAAATTAATGACTATTGGTAAGCCTTGATAACTAATGATTTCAATTTGATTCTTATTGAAATCATAATTTTTGCCCTTTAGCACGTTAGTATTTATATTTGGAAAAATTTGATTTAGGTCAATCTGCGCAGCAATGATGCCTTCGGGCATATTGGAAATATTAAAGTAGAGGATATGATTTTGGTCAATATGATACGGTGAGCCAGTATAAAGAGTTATATTTTTTGCCCAACTTATCTGGTGTAGTGAAACCAAGATTAATGAAATGAATAGAAGAGTAGAAGAAATAATCGACTTCATTATTTTTTAATTCTCAAATGAATAAAAATTATAAAAAGGATGTGTAATTTTTTTAATATGGATGCAAAGGAGGAAAAGGGTGAGCGAACTCACCCTACATATTTCATTTATATTTTATCAGGCACACCAAACAGCTCCTTAAACGCCTGATCAGGACGTGGCTGCTTCATAAAACTCTCACCGACCAAGAAGGCATGAATGTCATGTTCTTGCATCATGGCAACATCTGTGGGTGTGGCAATACCGCTTTCAGTCACAAGTAGGCGAGAAGGCTCAAGTAACTTCTTCAAACGTAATGATGTATTGAGGTCAACTTCAAAGGTTTTTAAATTACGATTATTGACGCCAAGTAGACAGTTGTCAGAAAGACGCATTGCACGCTCAAGTTCTTCTTCGTCATGTACTTCAACCAATACGTCGAGATTGTGCTCAAAAGCAGTTTTCGACATTTCTTCGAGTTGTTGATCTGACAAACAAGCCACGATTAATAAAATACAGTCTGCATGTAAAGCGCGCGCTTCAATCACACCATATGGATCAATCAAAAAATCTTTACGTAGCGCAGGTAAGTCGCAATGCGTGCGAGCAATTTGAATGTTTTCATCTGCACCTTGGAAAAAGTCGACATCAGTTAAAACAGACAAACACGCTGCACCAGCATCTTGATACTGCTGCGCAATTTCAGCAGGTTTAAAGTTTTCACGAATGATGCCTTTCGATGGTGATGCCTTTTTAATTTCAGCAATCACCCCCGGACGTTTAGAGCCGAGGTTTTGTGCAAAACCTCGAACGGGTGTAGCTGCTTGAGCTAGCTCTTCGACATCTTTATAGCTACGTTGTTTAAGACGGGCTGCAAATTCTTCTTTTTTACGGTCAACAATTTTACCTAAAATTGTATTGGCGATATCTACCATGATTTGAGTCCTAATCTTAAGCTTCGTATTCTTTTAAAGTTTTCGTAAATTCAGACAAAATGCCCATTTTCTCTAGTGCTTGACCGCCATAGATAATGTCATGTGCTAATGCAACACCTTGTTTATAGCTATTGGTTAAGCCTGAAACATAGATACCGGCACCTGCATTTAGGGCAATCATATTCGCGGCTTTATCACCGAGTGCAGATTTATTTTTACCTAAAGCATCTTTAATTAATTTTAGACTTTCCGCAGCACTATCTACAGATAGACCTGTTAAGGTTTGCGACTCGATATCTACAGCTTCAGGTTGAATTTCCCATTCAGTGACCTCGCCATCTTTAAGTTCTGCAACATAAGTACTTGATGCAAGGCTAATTTCATCTAAACCGTCTTTTGAATGCACCACCAAGACATGTTCTGCACCGAGTTGTTTTAAAACTTCAGCCATAGGACGACATAATTCTGTAGAGAAAACACCAATCACAAAACGTTTTACGCCGGCCGGATTCGTAAGCGGGCCAAGTAGGTTGAAAATACTACGGAAGCCCAATTCTTTACGTGGACCAGCAGCATATTTCATGGCTTTATGATGATTAGGTGCAAAGAGGAAACCAACGCCCATTTCACGAATACAACGTTCAGTTTGCTGCATGTTCAGGTCAAGGTTAATTCCAGCTTGTTCTAAAAGATCAGAAGAGCCTGATTTTGATGAAACACCACGACCGCCATGTTTAGCAATGGTTGCACCTGCTGCTGCAATGACAAAACTAGACGCAGTAGAAACGTTAAATAAGTTTTGACCATCACCACCTGTACCAACGATATCCACCAAATGTGGCAGATCACTGACATCGATTTTGATCGCAAACTCACGCATTACACGTGCTGCGGCAGTGATTTCATCAATACTTTCACCTTTTTGGCGTAAGCCCATCATGAGTGCGCCAATTTGCGCATCGGTCGCTTCACCTTGCATGATGGTACGCATCACTTCTTCCATTTGAGGTTGAGTGAGTTCAATATTTTTAGTGATGTTATTTAAAGCTTGTTGAATATTCATAATATTTTTTGCACTCGATTAAGCGTAAATTTCTAAGAAGTTTTTAAAGATTTGATGGCCATGTTCACTAAGAATTGATTCAGGGTGAAACTGCACGCCTTCGACAGGCAATGTCTTATGTTTTACGCCCATGATTTCTTCCATCGTGCCATCTTCTTCATTGGTCCAGCAGGTCACTTCTAAACATTCAGGCAAAGTCGCTTGATCAATCACCAAAGAGTGATAACGCGTTGCTGAAAATGGCGAAGGGAGGTTGCTGAAAATGCCTTGATCGCTGTGATACATGTCAGATAAACGACCGTGCATCACTTTTTTAGCGCGAATAATATCGCCGCCAAAAGCTTGTCCTATGGCTTGGTGGCCTAAACACACACCGAGTAAAGGAATTTTTCCCGCAAAGTGTTGAATCGCAGGAATTGAAATACCTGCTTCACTTGGCGAACAAGGGCCAGGACCAATGACTAAATACTTCGGTTGCCATCGATCGATATCTTCCAATGTCACGGCATCGTTACGTACAACTTTTACTTCCTGATTTAACTCGCCAAAATATTGGACGATGTTGTAGGTAAAAGAGTCATAATTGTCGATCATCAAAAGCATGAGCGTATTAACCTTTGAAATTTATGCACTTAACTGTGCTTAGAATAGTCCGAAATGATTCTAAATAGTTGTATATTGACCCAAATATCGTGTGGATATTTTAAATAGAAAAATAGTGAAATATTTAGAATGCAGCCAATCATAGCAAATATTATTCAATTTCTGCTGAACAATTTCGCCAAAGTTCATCGCAACTGAAATCATTTCAGCAAATTATCGACTTATAAATTTAGGATTTAAGTTGAACAAAGCAATAGGCTGAATTTAAGTGTTTAAAATGTGTTCAATTGATATTTTAAAAAGATCTGCTTACTGTCGTTAAAAATTGCAATTCAGGCTCTAGCTGGAAAAATATGAACCGTTTTGAAGCAAAATCACCAAAATGGAGCACAATTAATGCAAAGGTAGATTGATCAAAATTAAAACAAAATGGTTAAATCTACTTCAAAAAAAGAGTGCTTTAAGGGCTCAAAAAACCTAAATATCGATCATGAATATAGTTATCACGCTGGTATTTTTCCATCTAGAACTAGCTAAACCATTAGTTTCTATCGTATTTAAATTCGACCTTAAAGCTTTAATAAAATCCTAATAATTTTATCGTTGAAAGCGATTAATCATTTTGGTGCATACTGGTGCAAAACCAAGTTGCACTATTTTGATACACCTGCGAGAAGTTTTTAAACAAAAGTGATGAAGAGTGGCTGAATATGGTGCATTTACTGTTACACACAGTATAATAGTAGAAAAGCAAGGAGCTAAAATCTTCTATTCTGATAAGGAATTCAGTATTTTAGCTTAGCTTTTAAAAGTTGGTACGGTAATTGCTTAATAACTACCAACTACTAACACGCACTTCAGTGTGCACAAAAAAATCATCGGAGCAAAATGAGCATGGCGAACAAGGTCCTTCAACTCATCCAAGAAAGTGGCGCAAAATGGGTCGATTTTCGCTTTACTGATACTAAGGGTAAAGAACAACACGTAACTTACCCAGCAGATTCAATCGACGAAGATACGTTTGAAGATGGCAAAATGTTTGATGGTTCTTCAATTGCTGGTTGGAAAGGCATTGAAGCATCTGACATGATCTTACGTCCAGATGCAGAAACTGGTTTTATCGACCCGTTCTTTGCAGAAGCTACAGTTGTTGTGACTTGTGACGTTATCGAACCTTCAACTGGTCAAGGTTATGAACGTGACCCACGCTCTATTGCTCGCCGTGCGGAAGAATACCTAAAATCAACTGGTATTGGTGATACTGCTTTCTTTGGTCCAGAACCAGAATTCTTCGTTTTTGACGAAGTAAAATGGGACATCGATATGTCTGGCGCGCGCCACACATTAATCGCTGAAGAAGCTGCTTGGTCTACTGGTAAAGATTACGAAGCGGGTAACTCTGGTCACCGTCCACGTGTGAAAGGTGGTTACTTCCCAGTTCCTCCTGTAGATTCTTCACAAGATATGCGTGCAGATATGTGTGCAAAAATTGAAGATATCATGGGCCCAGGTCGTGTAGAAGTACATCACCACGAAGTTGCATCTTGCCAGCTTGAAATCGGTGTAAGCTTCAACACTATGGTTCGCAAAGCGGACGAAGTTCAACAGTTCAAATATGCTGTTTGGAACGTTGCTCACCAATATGCTAAAACTGCTACGTTTATGCCTAAACCAATGGTTGGTGATAACGGTTCAGGTATGCACGTTCACATGTCGATCTCTAAAGATGGCAAGAACTTGTTTGCTGGTGATGAATACGCTGGTCTTTCAGAAATGGCGTTGTACTTCATTGGTGGTGTGATCAAACACGCTCGTTCATTGAACGCAATCACAAACCCATCAACTAACTCGTACAAACGTTTAGTTCCACATTTCGAAGCACCGATTATGCTTGCTTACTCAGCACGTAACCGTTCAGCTTCTATCCGTATTCCTTACGTTTCTAGCCCTAAAGGCAAACGTATCGAAGCACGTTTCCCAGATCCAATGATGAACCCGTACTTAGGTTTCGCTGCGCTTCTTATGGCTGGTCTTGACGGTATCCAAAACAAGATCCACCCAGGTGAAGCTGCTGACAAGAACTTGTACGACCTTCCTCCTGAAGAAGAAGCTAAAATCCCTACAGTGGCTCATAGCTTAGATATGGCGCTTGAAGCTCTTGCAGCTGACCATGATTACCTTCTTAAAGGTGGCGTGTTCACTAAAGAAATGCTTGATGCCTACATCGAACTTAAAACTGAAGAAGTTCGTCGTCTTAACACGACTACTCACCCAGTTGAATTTGATATGTACTACAGCCTGTAATTCTGTAAAGAATTTAAGCTTAAAAAAACCCGCGTTTATCGCGGGTTTTTTTGTGTCTTACGTTATGATGAATCAATCTGGAAATATATAGAATCGTTATGGCAAAACCACGCAAAAAACATACCGGTTTTTTCCCTTGGATTGATCCAGCGGATCAGGCAAAGGGCTTTAAACTCAACTTCTCAGAAGTGACTTATTTGGAAGTGGGGCGGACCGTTGAAGGTTATAAACAGGCTCAATTTATCGAGCTGAAAAACCCAGAGCTGGCATTGGACTTTGATTACCCTGAAAGTTTTTATATTACGACCGAAGGGCTGGTTTTAGTAAAAACGCCGCAAGGAAAGTTTGAAGCTATTGCCAAGACAGATAACTTTTAATCCAACACTAAAACTTGATCTAAAAATTGACCTGAAACACAGCAGGTCATTTTTTATAGTGCTTTAAGTGATTTGCTAACCGTCATTGCAAACCATGCTGTTTTAAATTGTCACCTTCATAAGGCGCATCTTCGGCGGGGTAGCGCAGCTGTGTAATTCCTTGAGTTTTGGCAATCGACCAAATCACACTTTCACCCGCAGGGATGTTTTGGCTGTGCTGTGCATATAACGGGTCTTGCAGGGCGCGCTCAGCTGAAATAAATGTCCAGCCATGCTGTTGAAAAGCAGTAATGGCATCCTTTAAAAATGCGGCATTAATGGCATTTACATGTAAAAGCAAAACATGCTGCGGTGAACGTTGTAAAGTGAGCTGCGCAAGCTGGTCATAATAATCCGCTCGGTGAAGCAGGTGAGCAATATACGCTTGTTTTAGACGCTCTAATTTGTCAAAGTCTTGCTGTTTGGCATAGTCGAGATATTTCCGGTTATAAAACCAGTCACTGGCATCAATACTCACACCGCCAATGCGGTATTGATGCTGCTCTAACCAGTGATAGACAGCATCACGTTTTTCAGCGTTATTACCTTCTTTTAAAAATGGATAACGATAGATACGTGTGTAATTCGGCAGCGTTTTTAACACTGTATCCGCATGTTCAATGCTGTGCAGATAATCTTTTAATGTAACATTTTCTTTATTCAGATTTTGGTGCAGTGCACTATGATTGCCAATCAGATGGCCAGATTGTCCCCACGCTTGAATCAGTTGTTTACCTTGATAATCGCCAATTTTAATCAGGCTAGGGAAGACAATAGTTTTGATTTGTTGATCATGCAGATGTTTTAAAATTTGGGCATTGATTTGTTCTGCTTGTGCGTTAAACACTGGATTTAATCCATCATCAAAACTGAGCGCAATAGATTTTGCTTGAGCCGTGATATTGGCACAAAGTAAAACGAAAAAAATAAAAACATGTAGCGGGTAAAATGGAAACATTATGCTTGTGTAATTTAGTGGTTATCCACGACATCATACTGTGTAAGTGAGGTTTGTGTTGATTGCAAATGTAATGAAGTACTTAAGCAGTTTTGGTTTTGTTCATTTTACTGAAAACAAGTTATGGGTCATGAAAAACGATGTTGAGTTGGTTACACTAATGATTCGCTATACTCAGCAAATGGTTATAAGGGAAATGAAATATGCAGCGTCAAGCATGCGAAATGCGGGATAAAAGAATGTCTCCTGAATTAAGAACATGGTTGTATGCTTCGGGTTCATTAACCCAACAATTAACAGATTTTGCCCAAGGTGTATTTAAAGTTGAGCCGAGTATTGAGCAATTTCAACGCATGACGCTTCAAGATGCACGGTGGCTACAAATGCCAATACAGCACACAGCTTGGGTACGTGAAAGTTATTTATATGGCTGTGAAGCTGAGCCGTGGGTCAAGGCAAAAAGTATATTTCCAATCCTCAGTATACAAGGCCGTGCGCGGATTTTTCAGCATATTGGTAAAAAACCCATCGGACATTTTTTATTTCAGCGTACCAATCCGAAGTGCGAGCGGCGTGTATTGTGGCTAGACGATGGTTGGACACGTCAGAGCTGTTATACTTGGCATGGTTGTAAATTTATTGTTCAGGAAACTTTTTTAGCGAGTTTTGAACAATATTTGCAGAAATAACATTACCAGATGAAGGACAATCATGGCCGTGGTGCAACAGATTACTTGGCAGCAGCGTTTAGAAGCTTATTACTATTTATGTCGCTTCGATAAGCCAATTGGCACGGAACTGGTTTTTTGGCCAACCATGTGGGCACTGTGGATTGCCAATCAAGGAACACCGCAATTCAGTATTTTGATTCCCATGATTTTGGGCACGATATTTATGCGTGCAGCAGGTTGTGCGATTAATGACTTTGCTGACCGTAAAGTCGATGGTGCTGTGGAAAGAACCAAACATCGTCCTTTAGCCACTGGAGTGATTAGTGCTAAAGAAGCCATATATGTGTTCTTGATCTTGGTGCTTGCTAGCGCATGTATGTTGTTCTTTTTACCGATAGAAACTTTTTATTGGTCCTTTGGTGCATTGTTTTTAGCGTTCATTTATCCCTTTATGAAACGCTACACGCATCTGCCACAAGTATTTTTAGGCGCGGCATTTTCATGGTCGATTCCTATGGCTTATACCGCTGTGGGGCAAACACCTGATTTGACTTGCTGGTTATTGTACTTTGGTAATTTGGCGTGGACCGTTGCATATGACACACAATATGCCATTACTGACCGTGAATATGATTTGAAAATTGGTGTGAAATCAACTGCGATTTTATTTGGTAAATATGATATAGAAATCATTTCTTTATTACAGGCGCTAAGCATTGTACTGATTGGTTCTGCGTTGTATTTAGAAGATCTCTTGATGCCATTTGGTTTAGTTGCAATGTTGGCTGTGGCTGCCGATTTTATTTACCAGTGGACTAAAACCAAAGGCCGTGATCCTCAGTTATGTTTTTGGGCGTTTCGCCATAACCGTTGGGTAGGGCTTATGATTTTTATTGGAATTTTCATGGCACTGACGCTTTAATGTCATTGATCTGAAACTGTTTAAAATGAGCTAAAGCATCCTATTTGGGTGCTTTTTTTATGCATTAATAAAAAGGCATGTAGTTTCATGCTTAAAGAATAATGATTAAAAAGGATATTTTATGAAACGTTCAAAAATAGCATTAGCTCTGACAGTTGCAGTTTCTATGCTGTCTTTAACCGCGTGTAATGACGATGATAATGACTCATCATCTTCGAATCAAAAATCAACATTTGTGTCTGAAGCAAATTATGCTTTAGATACTGTAGACAATACATCGTCCATTAAAGTCATGACGTATAACATGACCAATGTGCAGGGGAAAGCAGCAACAGCAACAGCCTTAGTATTATTTCCAAAAGCTACACAACCTAAAGATGGGTATCGTGTTGTGGTATGGGAGCATGGAACAGTCGGGGCTGGAGATGAATGTGCGCCAAGTAAAAATCTAATTCATCCACGTTTTAAAATTCTAGCTAATACGCTTATGGCGGCAGGTTATGTAATTGTGGCACCAGACTATGAAGGTTTAGGTACGAAGGGGGTGCATCCATACCTCAATTTATCGAGTGCGGCAAATTCGGCACTTACTGCGGTTAAAGCGGCAAAAGAACATTATGGTAAGCAACTCAATGGTCAGTGGATGTCGATCGGTCAATCGCAAGGTGGTCATGCATCCTTAGGGACGGCGGAATTTGCAAATACGGATGCAAACTATAAAGGGGCAGTGGCAGCCGCACCTGCATCGAGTTTGGGGACGATTATTAAGATCTATCTTGATCCTGCTTTAAATCTGGATGACAACGGCGTGAGTAAGGGCGTCAATATCTTAGATGAACAATTGCTTCAAATTCGTTACGCGCTTGCAAATAACATAATCAATGCACAGCAAGCAGATGCGTTAATGGGGCAACTTGCAGATGGCTATGCTGAGCTTTTGGCATATGCTGCATTGACCAGTTCGGGTATTAAAGCCTATGAGCCAAATTATGATTTAAAAAATATCTTTACTGCAGATGCTGGTGTTATTGCAGAAAAAGCCTATGGACGTACAGGGGATGATGGTGCATGTTTAAGTTATGCCGATCCAAATGGCGCAAATGGTTTGCAAGAACAGTTTAAAGTAGCTGTGATTGAATTCTTAAAAGATCCAACGCATATGGTTTCACAGTACGGAATTGATTTGAATAAAATCGATACCGATCCCGTTGTTCAGAAATTTTTAAATGATAATCAGCCAGCGACGAATGCAACTGCTGCCAAAGTAATTAAAGCCCCTGTTTATATTATTCAAGGTGAAGAAGATAAAGCTGTATTACCTCCTGTGACTCAAGCTTTATTTGAAAATATGAAATTGCAAGCGGTGAAATACTTCCCACAGGCAAAATATGAGGATGGATATTTATTGGATATTGTGCCAAAAGCAAGTCATACACAGGCGATTATCTGTAGAAATGCGCAAGCGGTCGAATTTATTCAAGCTAAAATGTCCGCAGGTACAGGTATTGTCTTAACCAATGAGCAAAAAGATGTGAGCCAAAGTCCACATTGTACGGGTATAGTTGCTTCAAGCTAAGTTTTTAAATAATAAAAAAGGAGCATGTCTCCTTTTTTTATTGAATATTGGATTGTTAATCATTCAATCCGTGAAAATGAGGGGGTATAGTTGGTTAGAGTAAAGAATGATATGAAGGCTTGAGCGAATTTTGTTTTTTGCTATATTGGGCGTCGAATTATTTATGTAAATGAAAGAATCGTTATGTCTGAAGTTAAGCCAAAGCCCAATACCAAAAAGATGATCATTTTGATGGCACTTGGGCTATTGATTCCTATATTTTTGGTCAGTATGGCTTTTCTTGCAGTCAATAGTGATGCCAAAAACCAAGAAAAATATAAGCAACAACAAGCTGAAATGATTGAGCGCATTAAAGCTAAAGAAGCCCAAGATGCGGCTTTGGCTGCTGAGGCTGACCAAGCAGTATCAGAAGTGCTGGCTGTTCAAGAGTCAAATGCTCAATAAAATTCAGCTTACATTGTGGATGTGAATGCAATGCGCATTCACTCAATGTTTGATTTTGATTTAAGTATTTAACAACTATTTATTTACATCATGCCTGAGCGTGTGAACTGTTGGAATGTTGGTGTAGCGGATTACACGGTAGCCCGCTTCTTCAAGCATTGCATCACGTTCAGCATCTTCTTGCTCTTTGCCTATGACTAAGGTCATCCAGTTCGATAATCACAAGCACATTATAAGTTTGGTCAAGTATGACAAAATCAGTGACTTTTCGATTAAATCTATTTCTGATTTTATAATTTTGATTGGTGATCAGTGCGCTAAAAGCCACTTGGGCTAAAATGTGGTAGTTCGGAAATGCTTCATTTAAACGATGAAACATCTTACTTTCAAAGGCAGTGATTACACGACGTGGGAAAAACTTTTGTTTGCTTCTAAACAGTCTGGGAAAGACTAAGCAGACAAGGGCAAAAGTTGCCAAGCAACCAATAATAAAAAATATGAACTGACTGAGATCTGGCACGGAATAAACTACATATATGAAAAAAGCCCACGTCATGATGCGTGGGCTTTTTAGAATTTGGCTCTCCAACCTGGGCTCGAACCAGGGACCTGCGGATTAACAGTCCGTCGCTCTACCGACTGAGCTATTGGAGAATCTGCACGCATTCTATGGGGCAAATGCAGTGAGGTCAAGTCGGAATTGCAAAAAATAAGAAAATTTAGGCTGAATGTATTAAATATAAACACCTTTAATATAAAGTGTTTTTAAAACTTAAGCTTTGATAATTGCTTCTAATGTGGAAAGAGAGGTCGGTGAATAGCTTAGGTCATAGAGCAAGTGATTCTTATCTTAAAAATAAAAGTCAGAGCATAAAAAAAGCCCACAACATAATGCGTGGGCTTTTTAGAATTTGGCTCTCCAACCTGGGCTCGAACCAGGGACCTGCGGATTAACAGTCCGTCGCTCTACCGACTGAGCTATTGGAGAATCTGAAACGGATTCTAAAGATGTATGGCAGGGTGGTCAAGCCTGATTTAAATAAAATACAGAAAAATCAAATTAAGTGTTTTAAAAATAGCCGAATCAGGCAAGTGGGTACTTATACACATACTTTGGGGAATGTAAAAACAATAAAGTAGGTGTACTCATATTAATGAATAGGCAATAAAAAACCCACTTCATAATGAGTGGGTTTTTTAGAATCTGGCTCTTCCACCTGGGCTCGAACCAGGGACCTGCGGATTAACAGTCCGTCGCTCTACCGACTGAGCTATGGAAGAATAGATGGCTCTCCAACCTGGGCTCGAACCAGGGACCTGCGGATTAACAGTCCGTCGCTCTACCGACTGAGCTATTGGAGAATCTGATGCGCATTTTAGGGATGAAACTTAAAAGGGTCAAGTAAAAATGACGGATATAGCGCTTAAATGTTTTTTTATTATTCAAAGATGGGTTTGTTGCTTATTTATTGATTCTTTTGAGCTTTTATCGTATTAAAAGTCATCAGAATACTTTGGCGATTATAGTTTGAAGAGTAATGGATGAAATGGTGAGTAAGGTTGCGTTAGAGCGCTATTCTTGTTTTAGACATGCTGAGAGAAGTACGCACTGTCATTTTGTATGATCGCTATTTTGTTACATTGGGCAATAATTAGACGGCCAATTACAGTTTTTAAAATAAATAGAAGATTTTTTAATAATTTTTAGATAAAAAAATCGTCTAAGTACACAAGTGGCTTAGCTTCCTGTATAAGAACTAGGCAAAGTTTCATTGTTTTATGAAATGGTATTGAATATTTACAAAAGTAGTCTAAATTCAGTATTTTTATAAAATTTAAAAATTTATTTTTTAAACAAGGATTTATATGCTTCACCTTAGAAGAAAATTATTCCCTTTAACTCTTTTATCTATTTTATTAGTCGCATGTGGTGGAGGGGGAGGAGAAAGTAGTCCAACGTCATCAGAAACATCTGTACCGAAGCCTATTGAAGAAACTACTGTACTAAGTCCAGATTTGACGCATGGCTATTTTGAAATTGAAAATTCTGGCATTGCTAATCACTCAACCATCAAGTTTTCACCATTTCACACAGATAGTGTGATTGAAGCATCTGCTACAAACAATAATATGTGGGATTTAGAAATTCTTACACCAAGCAATAATTTGTCTGCCCATATTAATAATTTGGCGGGTCTTTATTTTTATCCTAATGACGATAAAGTTGGAGTTTTTAGCTATTCAGAGAATGATAACGGGTATCTGAGAGTTCAATGTCAAAATTCATGCAGCGATACATTTTCTTATAAAATTGAAAAGCAGAGTAATGGTAAAACTTACTTTATTATAGACGCAAATGGTTCTATAGCAGGACGTTTAAATAATATTGGCTTTGCATCTACAGCTAAAATTAAGGGCTCTGTTAAGTTTGAAGTAAATTCTGATTGGCCAGTGTGGAACACCAAACGATTTAATGAATATCATGCGGAATCAGACTTAGTTGTTAATGGTAAACCTGCAACAATAGAAAAATTTTTGGATTGGAAAACTAGTTCTGTTTTAAGTTTTACGACCGATAAAGAATACTATTTTAATTTTAATAATCCTGTGGATCTTGATCACGATAGATTTATCTTAACAGAGGGGAATTATTTCAGTAATGAGCAACCTAAAGATGTGCACATATATAAGGGATACTTCAATCGAGATTTTATATTAAATACAGATTATGAAAATGGTATAACGACCTTTAAATTCATCAATAACTTATTTACTAACCCTATTGAATATATTGCTTCTCCAGACTTAAAAGTATCTGGAGGTTTTGTGAAAAAAGTTCCTTATGGTCAAGTCATTGCAGGAGATGAAGTTTTTAAAATTGATGCAACAGTTGCAGCAGCGGTATATGCAGAAAATGAAAGTAAATATTTTCGCTTTATGAGTCGAGATAATCAATCTGATCTCGAGTTCACAGTGAAATACGATACTATAACTAAAAATGTAAATGTAGCGTATCAAAGACCACAGAAGGGTCAATTAAATGTGAATATTTATCTGAAATGGAACTGTAAATTGACGGATAATCATTGTACTGGTGTAACTGTCAATGATTCAGAGGGAACAATTGAATTTAAAAATGTGCAGTTAGATGATGGTCGTCTAATAAATGGCAAGTTTGGTCATTTAGGCGTAAATGATCTCGTAAGGTGATAATTGCGTAGTTATACTCCAAAAAATATAACTATGTTGGTTCTCCTACAATTAACTTAATACATGGTATTCGAAAACATCTTAATTTTAATAAATTTCAGAGTCTTGTGTGGGTTGTTGAAAGGCTATACCTATGGATTTTGAATTTTTAAAATGTTTATCATGCAACATCGGAAAAATAGTCCATGTTGCATAGCTTATTTTAGTTTCACTGAAACTAAAACAAAAAAGAGAAGTTCTAAGTAAGCGTCCGCTGAACCCCATGCCTATTTTTTAATTCGATTTAGGTTTCCAGCGGTGTGGTAGCAATTCTTCAATCTGAGTCACTTTATGTGTCGGCAACCTTTTCAGCACATCACTTAAATAG
>NZ_VPCH01000065.1:0-14514 GCF_013418285.1 Acinetobacter sp. YH12152 | reverse complement strand
GCAAGGAGTTCGGTGAAGAACTAAAACCTTATTATTGGAAACCTGTGCTTTGGACGAGGGCATACTGTCTACTTACAACAGGTGGAGCGACAATTGATGTAATTCGAGAATACATCCAAAACCAAGAGAGACCCGACTGAAAAGGCGTGCTATCCATCTCCATCTAAATCACAGATTATAGATGGAGAATTCCGCACATTTAGTTAAAAATACCCGTGCACTTTGCCCCAGTTGAATGGCGCTATTGCCTTCACGTAATGCCACTTTGACACTATAAGTACGAGACTGATCGGCAGCAGGACTAATTTCACGTACATAGCCTGCAAATTTTTCCTGTGGTTTCGACCACAAGGTAACCCATGCATCCTGCCCTGTTTTAATTTCAGTAACCGCTTGTTCAGGCACACCAATGACCACGTCACGTTCACCTGCTATCGCCAATTGAAATGCCGGTTGTCCTGCTGCAATCACTTGACCAATCTCAATATTACGCTCAGTAATGACCCCATTTTTATTGGCAATTAATTGGTTATAACCGGT
This sequence comes from Acinetobacter sp. YH12152, assembly GCF_013418285.1. NCBI lineage: Bacteria > Pseudomonadati > Pseudomonadota > Gammaproteobacteria > Moraxellales > Moraxellaceae > Acinetobacter > Acinetobacter sp. YH12152. The sequence continues at coordinate 13,974 of NZ_VPCH01000065.1, read as the reverse complement.
CTGATTACGACTCACATCATAATTGGATTGCGCTTGCTTTAAATTCGACTGTGCTGCTTTATATTGGTTTTCCACCGCATCGTACTGCGAACGACTCACAGCATTGACTGGCAATAATTGCTTAAAGCGTTTTAGTTCATCTTCAGCAATTTGTGCAGCGGAACGCGCACTTTCAAGCTGCGCTTGTGCTGCATTCAGTTGCAACTGTGCATCTTTGACGTCTAATTTTGCCAAGACTTGCCCGACTCGGACTTGGTCTCCAACATCGACATAGCGCTCAGTGATTTGACCGCCAACCCGAAACGCTAAAGCTGTTTGCTGGCGTGCTTGTACATCACCCGCATAACTTTTTTGTTCAAAATGTGTGGCGCCTGGCTGAGTCACCATCACAAATGGCACTTCCTGTTCCGTTTGGGCTTTATCCTTGCTGCATCCCCATAAGGTCACACTGCAAACGATAATCATGCTGACAACTGTGATCTTAATCGTACTCATGAAGTTCGCTCTTAATAAAAAGTCTTTTTTAGGGCAGAATATTATTCAATTAATTTGGTTATTTTTTAATTAATAAACCATACGGTACATTAATTAGATTAATTATCCTAAATCAATGACCTTTTCGCCTTTTTTGGAATTTTTTCAGCAAATGAATGTCGGCCGCCCGAAAGACTTAGAAAAACGACAACGGATTTTAGAGTCTGCAAAACAATTATTTTTAGAAATGGGCTATCACGGTTGCAGCATGAATCAGATTGCGCAACATGCAGGGGTCACCAAACTGACGGTCTATAACCATTTTCAGGACAAAGCCACCTTATTTACCAGTGCGATTGAAGACACCTGTGAATATATTTTGAATACCAGCCCGCGACATCTGCACAGCGAAAGTCATTTTATGCAGGCTTTCGTTGAAATTTGTGAGTTGGGGCTGAACATCATGAATTTGCCAGAAGCCATTAAACTGGACTTATTACTTTTGGAGTTGGCTGCCGAACACAGTCCCTTGGTGGAACAGTTTTTCCGTGCCTCACATTTAAAAATGCGCCAAGTCTGGGAAAACTTTTTTCAAGATGCAGCAGCTTTAAATTTCATTCAGCAGGATCACCCTGCCCGACAAACTGAACTGATTGTGTCGCTACTGATGGGACTACGCCATCAAGAGGTTTTATTGGGCATGCGCCCAGTACCTGAAGCAGCAGAGCGGCAAGCCATTATTCACTCTGCCATCGACATCTTTATGCTGAAATATCAACTCGGCACACAGAGCTAAGCATTTTCTGAAATATTTCAAGGCTAAACTGAAACAAATGGCATAGCTACTGCTCATTTACCTAGAAAAGTCATCCGACTTTTGTCTGTACCCCCCTTTTGCCACAGCACTTTCGGGGTATAGTCGAGACAGGAATACGCGGAGAAATAACAAATGATTCAACAAATTGATGCTCCATTACGTGAAGACGTGCGCTTACTGGGCAATTTATTAGGTGAAACCCTAAAGCAGCATGCAGGACAAGATTTGTTTAATCAGGTAGAGCAAATTCGTGCTTTGTCTAAAGGCGCGCGCGATGGACAAGTTGAAGCTGAAAAACAGTTAGAACAATTATTTTTAAATTTAAAAGATGAAGAAATTCTGCCACTGACCCGTGCATTTACGCACTTTCTCAACTTTGCCAATATTGCCGAACAATACAATGTGGTGCGCAGCCGTCGCCAAAGTGAGTTTGATGAGCAAGCACCTTCACCGAATCCACTCGATCATTTATTTGAAAAATTTAAAAGCAATAACATCAGTTCGGACCAACTGTTCCAACAAATTTGTGAATTAAAAATTGAATTGGTCCTGACTGCACATCCAACCGAAGTCAGCCGCCGTACCTTGATCCAAAAATATGATGGTATTAATGATTGCCTGTTTAAAATGGATCAACAAAAACTTACGCCACGCGAACGCAAAGCCGTACTGGATGATTTAAAACAACTGATTTGCTCGGCATGGCAAACGGATGAAATTCGTCAACATCGCCCGACGCCTGTCGACGAAGCTAAATGGGGCTTCACGACCATTGAACAGACCCTGTGGAATGCTGTACCCAAATTCATGCGTGAATTGGATGGCATGGTTCAAGATCATTGTGGCAAGACCTTGCCTTTAAATGTTGCCCCTGTGCGCTTTGCGTCATGGATGGGCGGTGACCGTGATGGTAACCCAAACGTCACCCATAATATTACTCAAGAGGTGCTGTGGCTTTCACGTTGGAAAGCTGCCGACCTGTATTTACGCGATATCGAAGACCTGCGTTGGGAACTTTCGATTCAAGAATGCAGCAAAGAGCTTAGTGATGCCTTGGGTCATTTCCACCCTGAACCGTATCGTGAATATCTACGTGATGCGCGTGAACGCCTCAAAGCCACTCGTCACTGGTTGGCACTGAAACTCCGTGGTGAAGATGCTGACGATAGCCAAGTCATTAAAAGCCGCCATGAGCTGCTCGATCCACTATTGGTTTGCTACCGTTCACTGATTGACAGCGGTTTACCTGAAATTGCCAATGGTCAGTTACTCGACTTTATTCATCGAGTGAATTGCTTCGGTATCGAATTACTCAAACTCGATATTCGTCAGGAGTCGACTTGTCATCGCCAAGCGATTTCTGCCATTACTGAATATTTAGGTTTAGGCAATTTTGAAACATGGACGGAGCAAGCCCGTCAAAACTTCTTGATTCAGGAACTGCAAAGCAAACGACCACTGCTACCGAAGTTTTTAAATGAACCGAAACAAAGCCTGATTGAACATCCAGATGTACAAGAAGTCTTTGCAACCATGCGCACTTTGGCAGAACAGCCACCTGAAAGTTTAGGGGCTTATATTATTTCCATGGCAGAACATCCGAGCGATGTCTTGGCCGTATTGTTATTGCAAAAAGAAGCGGGCATCAAACCAGCGCTACGTGTCGTGCCACTGTTTGAAACTTTAAAAGATTTGGATGGTGCAGCCCGTACCATGAATACCCTATTCAATATGCATTGGTATAAACAGCATATTCAGGGTAAACACGAGGTGATGATTGGCTATTCAGACTCAGCCAAAGATGCGGGCTTTATGTCGGCAAACTGGGCGCAGTATCGTGCACAGGAAGAATTAACCGCAGTTGCGAAAAAGCATGATGTACAACTGACATTATTCCATGGCCGTGGCGGTTCAATCAGCCGTGGTGGTGCGCCGACACAGCAAGCGCTGTTTTCACAGCCACCTGGCTCGATTTCAGGAGCGATTCGTGTCACTGAACAAGGGGAAATGATTCGCTTCAAGTTTGGATTAGAAGGCATTGCCTTACAAAACTTAGAAATTTACACCGCTGCGACCTTAGAAGCGACCTTATTGCCACCGCCTGAACCTAAACAGGAATGGCGTCAGCTCATGCACAGCATGACGGATCTGTCGGTACAGGTGTATCGTCAAACCGTGCGTGAAAATCCGCATTTTGTAAAATACCTACGGACTGTAACGCCAGAACTGGAACTACAAATGTTACCGCTCGGCTCACGCCCAGCCAAACGTAAAGTTAGCGGTGGGATTGAGTCTTTACGTGCGATTCCTTGGGTGTTCGCATGGACGCAAATCCGTTTGATGCTACCTGCTTGGCTTGGTACAGGTGCTGCGATTAATCAAGTGATTGATCAAGGTCAAAAGCAGACACTCGAAGAAATGTTAGAGCAATGGCCGTATTTCCAAACCCTGATTGATATGTTGGAAATGGTCTTGTCCAAAGCCGATGGTCATGTGGCGCTTTATTATGAGTCTCATCTGACGGATGACGCAGACCTCAAACAGTTGGGCGAAGAGTTACGTCAGCGTTTACGTGATGCGGTACAAACGCTATTAGCACTCAAAGGTGAATCGAAATTACTCAGCAGTAACGATGTGCTCGACCAATCCATGAAGGTGCGTAAGCCTTATTTATTGCCGCTACATTTACTACAAGCCGAACTGATGAAACGCCGCCGTGCATACCTTGCCGAGCGTCAAGCTGAAAATACCCCAGTCGACCATGCGTTGATGGTCAGCATCGCGGGTATTGCGGCAGGTTTGCGTAACACTGGCTAAATCTTCCAAGTTTTCAAAAAGCACACAGAACTGTGTGCTTTTTTTTTGATCAGTCATATTGGTTTTAATTTATTTTGGAATATATAGAATAAGAAAAATTTATGAAGTATTGACTCTTATCCTATTTGATTAATTGCATGATTTAATGCCTTTTTTACACCCTTAAAACTTTTACCATTTGGTAAATTTACATGTAAAGTCATGTAATTAGTTTGAACAAAATATTTTTAAAAGAGATTAAATCTTCTAAAAAACAAGAGTATGATGTGCACAATTTATCTATTGAGTGCTCATTTTATGTCCAATTGGTTTCCCAAATGGCGCCCTTACGAAGGCAATATTGATGCACGTCCTGTAGGTACAAATGAGTACCTACCTCCGGTGCAAAGTGTTGTATTGGGGATACAACATGCCTTTGCAATGTTTGGTGCAACTGTCCTTGCGCCATTTTTGATGGGCTTTGATGCCAACCTTGCGATTTTAATGTCGGGGATCTGTACCATCCTGTTCTTCTTTATGACAGGTGGTCGTGTACCAAGTTATTTAGGCTCTAGTTTTGCCTTTATTGGTGTGGTGATCGCGGCAACCGGTTATGCAGCATCAGGTACTGGCGCGCCAAATGCCAATATCGCAATGGCGGCAGGCGGGATCATGGCCTGCGGTATCTTATATGCCATTTTTGGTTTTATCGTGATGGCAACGGGTACGCGTTGGATTGAAAAACTCATGCCACCTGTCGTTACAGGTGCGGTGGTGATGATTATTGGTCTGAACCTAGCTCCTGTGACTATTAAAGGGGTTGCAGGCAACAACTTTAATATGTGGATGGCATTAGTCACTGTACTATGTATGGGTTCGATTGCGGTGTTCACGAAGGGCTTATTACAACGCTTATTGCTGTTGGTGGGTCTGTTACTGGCATATTTGGTGTATTACATCATTTCCAATGTCATGGGTCATGGTACACCAATCAATTTCGTTCCCGTACAAGAAGCCGCTTGGTTTGGTGTTCCGCACTTCCATTCACCCGTCTTTGACTTCAATGCCATGCTTATCATTGCACCGATTGCGTTAATTTTGGTTGCAGAAAACCTTGGGCACATCAAAGCTGTGGGCGCGATGACAGGTGAAAACCTCGATCCGCACATTGGTAAAGCCTTCGTTGCAGATGGTGTTGCGACTACACTTTCAGGCGGTGTCGGCGGTCCGGGTATGACCACTTATGGCGAAAATATTGGTGTGATGGCAGTAACGCGTGTTTACTCGACCATCGTGTTTGTATTTGCAGGTGTATTCGCCATCTTCCTTGGTCTTTCTCCAAAGTTTGGTGCGATTATTCATACCATTCCGCAAGCCATTTTGACAGGTGCATCGATTGTTGTATTTGGTCTAATTACCATTGCAGGTGCGAAAATTTGGATTGAAAACAAAGTCGATTTCTCAAAAAATAAAAACCTGATGGTGGCAGCAGTCACGATTATTTTAGGTACAGGTGACTTTGCACTTCAATTCGGTAACTTCAACTTAGGTGGTATTGGTACTGCTACATTTGCAGCGCTGATTTTGAACTGGTTCTTTAGCTTGGGCGACAAATCAGAATAAGCCCCAAGACATTTAAAAAAGAATACAACATTCATTTGAAAAGCGACCGAAAGGTCGCTTTTTTTTATAGCTACTCTTTCGGTAAGATAAGGCATTAGCCAAGGAATGCACCGTATGCGACTGGATTTGTTCGACCTTCAATTGGTACTGCACATTGTAGACAGCGGTAGTCTGACCAAAGGCGCTGCTCGTTCTGCCATCTCGCTACAAGCAGCCAGTGAACGAATTAAAAAACTCGAACAGCATTACCGCACGACCCTGTTCACTCGCCAAGCCAAAGGGGTCAAACTGACCCTTGCCGGTCAAACCTTGGTTGAACATGCACAGCGCATCTTAGGTGAGGGGCAACAATTAGAACACGCGATGCTGCCCTTTGCCCACGGGCTAAGTTCCAATATGACCTTATGGTGTAATTCATCTGCACAAAGTGAATATTTGCCGGTCTTGCTACCACGCTATTTGCTGGAAAATCCCAACACACAAATTGAGCTGCATGAAGCCGAGTCTAAAGACATCATTGCAGCGATAGAGCAAGGTAATGCACAACTAGGCTTAATTTCAGGCTTCTTTAAATCCGAACAACTACAAACACTTGAGTTTGCCGATGATCCTTTGGTTCTGATCTGCCCTGTAAGCCATGAACTGGCCGCCACACCTAGCATCAAACCCGCAGAGATTTTGAATTATCCCTTTGTCGGTCTGATGCAATATCATTCCTTGCAACAATCAATCGAGGCTCAAGCCAAATTATTCGGCTGTGAAATACAGTATCGGTTACGTTTGCCGAACTTTGCCGCGATCGCCCAAGTGGTGGCGAATGGTGTGGGCATTGCCATCATGCCAAAACGTGCAGCCCAACGATTAATCAGTTTATATGCCTTTGCCCAAGTTGAGCTCAGCGGTGACTGGGCCAATCGAAAATTGCTGCTCACCGCACGTAATTTTGATGATTTACCCTTAAATTATCAGCATTTCAGTCAGTTTCTACTGTCACAAAAATCTACTTTAGATGGCTAAGTCTAGGCTTCAAATCACGCCAAACTGGTGCAGCATCATATAGCCACCGAGGGCAATCAACCCGATAAAAAACACCTTACGGAATTTTTGTTCTGGAATGCGGTAACGGATTTTTTTCCCTGCCCACATGCCAATGAGCGCAGGAACCAGTGCCATGGCTGACATGGCATAATCAATCGGGAGATCTTCCACAGGATTTTGCTGTAAGAACACCGCCAAACAAATGGTTGACGTGGTAAAGGCCAAACCGAGTGACTGTACGAGATCATCGCGTTTGAGTTGCAAACCTTGCAAATATGGCACCACCGGGATCACCACCACACCTGTGGCTACAGTCAGCGCTCCACCGAGATAACCGATCATTGGAGATAGCCATTTTTCATGTGGTGCAAAGTTCGGCAAGCTTTTCGCACAAAGCCCATACAGTCCGTATAGTGCCAACATGCCCCCCAGTAAAGCTTCACTTTTAAATTCACCATGTCCTAAAGTTGGAAAAATACTCCAAATTGAACCGACGATAATCCCAAGTAACAAGGGCCAAAAGCGTTGAATTAGTCGCAGCACCTGCCCTTCGGCAAATAATTGCCAAAAGTTGGTGACCATAGATGGAATGATTAATAACGTCGCTGCCTGAAATGGACTGATCACCATGGTGAGTAAGCCCATCGATACCGCAGGCAGGCCTAACCCAATCGTGCCTTTAATTAGACCTGCGATTGCAAAAACTGTGATGACGAACCAAATCATGGCGAAACTCGCTGAAGAATTGGTTCTATGCTATGCAATTCAGGCGCTTTGAAAAATCAGTGTTTTTGGAATAGAGCCTCAATAAAAAGTTGAGGCTGTGCTTGAAATCAGCTATAGACAAGGTAGTTGAATTCAATAAAAAAGGAATTACAACTTATTTATTTTAATTATTGTCATAACTACTCTTTTGCTCTTCAGCTAATTCATAAGAACTTTCGAATTGATATTTCACCGTTTCATCTTGAATTGAATCAATAAATTTTTTTAATTTATTTTTATATTCAACGTTCCCAGATTTATACATTGATAGCAAATAGCCCCACTCACCATAAATATACTGAGGGTCATTTTTTGATACTTTCCTTAATTCTTCTTTTAAAATCAATGCTAAATCGGAATAACATTTTTCATATTCATCTTTCGATCTTTTAGCATAATAGCTTAACTCACACTGAGTCACTAAAAGTTCCTGACTGAAAGAGTCCTTTAACATTTTATGATTAAGATTATAAGCCTCTTCATACATGCCTGTTGCTAAGTAGATTTGCATTTCAATCTTTTGTCGTTCTTGATCATTCGTGATCTTTTTTATTTCAGACAAACTATCTTTCATTACTTTATCTGCGTTTTCTTTATCTCTCAGATTAAGTTTATTAATAGTATTTTTATAATCATTTATTATAGCTGTATCTTCTTTAGACAGCGTTGAAATTGATTCTTTTTTTTGAGCTTCTTTAACTTCATGATGATTCAAACTAATTTTCTCAGACGAGCAAGCAGTACTACCAAATATAAAAAATAAGGTTAAGAAAATAAAAAAATGCTTCATCAAACTTCTCTCGCTGCGGAGTTTAAGGTAAAGGTATGAGTTTTAAAACTAGGAATTGGTGTAACTGTTCCACCATCAAACTTCAGTATATATCCCAAATCTAATTCAACTTTTAAGAGTGATATATCAGGTTCAGGTAAGTTGATATTACAAGATCCAACTGGCTCTTTTCCTTTTTCAGTATTCCAAATACCATTAGCAATTTTTAACTCTTGAGTTTTTAACAAGTCAAATTTTCTATTTTTTTCTTTAAATAGTCTTAGGGTCGCACGCGGAATAATTTTACTTGCATCATTTTTAACCACCGGCGGCATATATGACACCGTTACAAAAAGTTCTTTATTTTTAATAACATACGTAACAATAAAATCACATACTCCAGAGGCTAATTGTGCAACAATTCCAAATAATCCTTTTTTATCCTCATCATATGGAGGGATCGCAGTCTTAAATTTCACATAATCAGTTTGGTTTCTCTCTATATAGTAATTTTCATATTTTTTCTTATCACTTACAAAACTATTCGTTAAATTATTCTGCAACATACTTGGCTTAAAAATTGGGCTATTTAATGAACTTATTCCACCACTAGTCCCTACAACATGTACTTGGTTTGGCATCAATGAAGCCCCACAAGTAAATTTATCACCTACATAAGCCACGGCCTTTCCATCAAAAATCACATGATCATTACTCTTAATTAAGGTAGACCAAGTTTTACATTTTGGACAGGCGAAACCATCTCCCGCACGAAGAAAGAGATTCCCCATCTGTGAACTTCGGGACTGCGTGGACATGACTGTCCCACCGTGACTTGTTGTTGAGCCATGAATGCCAAATCCTTTAGACATTATTTGAGTCTCCCAAAGTTGGATTCATAAAACCTTCAGGGATAGCTGCATCATGATATAAGCGTAAAACATGGGAAGTGACCGGACTATCAATAATTTCATCGCCATTTTCTAATAATGATCCGATAAGTGCTGCGGCTCTGCCATCAACATTTAGAAGAAATCCTGCGCCGGAGATAATTTTTGCTGTCGAACCATCTAAATATATAGCTTCATCACCGACCAAAGCTAAAGAGATCCCGTTGACCTTATAAGCATGATTAGATGCTCGAACTAACCCACCTTTTTTTGTTTTTGAACCATTAAAAGCTGCATAATATTTGGTATGCGGCTTATGATTCCAATAGAGTTGTTCTGCTTGATGAATCTTTTGAATATCGTCTTGAGAAAGTTTTTTTAGCTGTTCTTCTGACAGTTCATGTAAAAAAGTAGGGCTAGTCATGCTAGATCCAATTATTGTAATTAGAAGTAGAATAACAAATAAAAAAATTAATAAAATTTCAAAATGTAAATCAAATCATCATCTTTTCAGTTGGTGATATTAAAAAAGAACATTAATAAATTTGATCTAATCTCAAAAACTAAAAATTACGGTCGAATCTCTTTCAACTCACGTTGAATAAAATGCTGAATCATATCGCGGTATAAACGTTCCACAATATCTGCATTTACACCGTGCTCTGTGGCTTGTAGACGAATTTTACTAATCACCGCTTCGACACGTTCTGGTGATTGAACATCCTGTACTGAACGCTTAAAACGCACCGCTTGATCAACATAAAACTGACGTGCAGCAATGAGCTCAATAATTCCCTGATCAATCACATCAATCTGTGCGCGGGCTTGCTCTAATGACTCAACTTTTTCTTTCTTCATCTTCTCTGGCTTCACTTTCAGCGGTGTTTTCACTTTTATACTTCTCTTCTAACACATTACTGAAAATACTTTCAATCATCCATACGCGGTATAAGCTATTAAATACATAGCTTTGACCTGCAATACGTAATTCTAAAACAGGAAAATCGGGCTGTGACTTCATCTCACAGTGCATATCATTTTCTTTTAATTTTTCAGCAATATCCTCAGTGATCAGTTCAGAAATCTCTAACTCATACTGTAAAGCCTGAAAATGTGCTTTGAAGGATAAATCACGCCCTTTGGTCCATACAGCCTCCAAAATGCGATACATCGCATCAATACGCTGCTCTTCGGGCGCACTGTAGTAAAGCTGTGACATAGCTAATGTCGCAGCTTCTGTAGGCCGGCAAAATGGCGTGAACTTAACTTCGGTCCGTTTAGACAGACGTGTTGCCAAACTCCAGTCAAACAAATCACGACCGTGATACGACAATGGATACACATTCAACTGAATATTATAATAGTCCGCCAATTCCTCACGAATATAAGCCAACAGTAACCATGAAATCGGATCTTCCATCGCGATGTAGAGATCAAGCTCAGGATCGAGTCCCTGAATTTCATTCAACTCTTCTGCATCACTGATCAGGTGCTCACGCCATTCAATATGATTGATCATAAAGATCGGGTTATCTGTCAGGAGTTTTTGTTGTTTTAAACGGCGCGTTAAACGCAGTAAATCATCTACAGCATGGTACTTACGTTCACCAAACTCAAAATAGCCCGATAAAATCGGGGTATCGGTAAAGATACGTTCAGGAAAATCTTGAGCTTTATGATGACGGCTGGCCATCGCATACAGTGTTCTCAGCTTGCCATACTGCTTTTGCCACAGCATGTGGAACACATCTTCAAGTAAATAAAGAAAATCTTGGCCGCGTAATGGCGTATTTTTTAGAATAATTTCGGCTTGTTCTAAAGCTTCGGCGGTCGGTTGTTCAGGTGTTTCATGAAAACTAAAACGATGCTGCCGCGCTAAAATTTGGGCATCATTCAGACAATATTGTTGCCATTCTATCGATGACATTTGATTAGGAGGTTCAGCACTCTGACGACAAATAATCACTTTCAGTGGTTTAATTTCATCACTGAGAATTTCTTCTAATTGAGGCAGTTGCTGCGCAGCCAAATAGCTATAAACATCATCCAGTCGAAGATAAACACTCAGACCTTGTTCCGTGGGTAACACCGCTTGTCGGGTCGGTTTCTGATAAAACCAACTCGATCGGATTGGATCGAACCAACGGCGTAACAGTGACATGCGTTTTTTGCCTCAAAATGATGAATTGTACCGAACCTGCCAGCACATGCTTAAAATTCAACTTCTATTATGAAGCTGTTTTAAATGAGATATAAGCCTTGTGCAAAACTTATATCAAGTCAGGGCTGAATGTTCAATGTTTAACAATGGATTAGACGTCTAGATTTAGGTCAGTCACCGCACCTTTTTCCGCACCAGAGGTCAACTTGGCAAATTTAGCCAAAGCGCCGTGGGTATAGTTTGGTTTCGGTTTGACCCAGGCCGCGCGACGTGCAGCAATTTCATCCTCAGCCACATGCCAAGTCATTTCACGGGTTTCAGCGTTAATTGAAATTTTATCGCCGTTTTTAACCAAGCCAATTGGGCCTCCTTCATAGGCTTCTGGTGTCACATGCCCAATCACAAAACCATGGCTGCCGCCCGAGAAACGCCCATCAGTCAACAGTGCAACAGATTGGCCTAGACCTTTACCAATAATCGCTGAAGTCGGTTTTAACATTTCCGGCATACCCGGCCCGCCTTTCGGCCCAACACCGCGGATCACCACCACTTCACCTTCTTGTACTTCGCCATCTAAAATACCGCGCATGGCACCCTGCTCACCCTCAAATACCCGCGCAGGCCCCTCAAAATACAGCCCTTCTTTACCGGTAATTTTAGCCACTGCACCCGTCGGCGACAAATTTCCTTTGAGTACCACCAAATGTGAATCCTTTTTAATTGGCGCATCAAACGGCAAAATAATTTGCTGTCCTTCAGGATAATCCTCTACATCGGCTAAGTTTTCCGCCAAAGTTTTGCCCGTAACGGTGAGGCAAGAACCGTCGAGCATGCCGGCATCCAGCATGCGTTTCATGAGCGGCTGAATGCCGCCAATGGCAATCAGTTCCGACATTAAATATTTACCCGATGGGCGCACATCGGCCACCACAGGAATATCTTTGCCAATACGCACAAAATCATCCAAAGACAGTTCCACGCCTGCGGTATGCGCCATGGCAATCAAATGCAGTACGCCATTGGTTGAACCGCCTAAAGCAATCAGCACTTTAATCGAGTTTTCAAAAGCCGCTTTGGTCATGATGTCACGTGGCTTGATATCCAGACGCAGTAGATTCATCACTGCTTCACCAGCACGGGCACAGTCAATCTGCTTGTCTTCAGACACCGCTTCCTGTGCGGATGAGCCTGGCAGGCTCATGCCGAGAGCTTCAATCGCAGAGGCCATAGAATTGGCGGTATACATCCCCCCACAAGAACCCGGCCCTGGCAAAGACACTTCTTCAATATGTTTCACCTGAATCGCATTAATTTCGCCTTTGGCATGCTGACCCACCGCTTCAAATACCGAAATCATGTCGGTATGCCCTTCACCCGGCTTGATGGTGCCACCATAAATAAACAGACCTGGACGGTTTAAACGTGCCAAGCCCATGATGCAGCCCGGCATGTTTTTGTCACAACCGCCAATGGCAATCACGCCATCATAGGCCTGACAGCCGACTACTGCTTCAATCGAATCGGCAATAATTTCTCGCGACAGCAAGGAGTATTTCATCCCTTCAGTCCCGTTGGAAATGCCATCAGAAATGGTGATGGTATTAAAAATAATGCCTTTACCACCTGCAGCATTGACCCCGTTCTCAGCTTCACGCGCCAAACCATCAATATGCATATTACAAGGGGTAACATTGGCCCAAGTCGAGGCAATGCCAATAAATGGGCGCTTAAAGTCTGCATCTTGGAAGCCTGTTGCACGCATCATGGAACGTGCGGGCGCATTTTCTATGCCGTCATAAACAGGAGCGGAATGTTCGCGGATATTATTTTTACTCATTGTTCTTCCTTGGCGATGGCTGATTTTGGCTTCAGCTTTGGCGGATTCTTTTAAATTTATTGTATAGAAAGCGCTCGGCATGTAAAAGAAATTACATCTCAACAAAAAAGATTTTTAGCGCATGCAATACCATTCAATCACATGACAAAGCGACATGGATGTCGCTGTTTTCCTGTATGGCAGGGATGCCATATCAGGAGAACAAAAGATTTTTGTTACTTTTGATCTTTCAAAAGTAAGGGATTGCCTACACAAAGCCATATAAATTATAGCTACTATTCGAGGCTGTCTTTTTTAGAATTTTAATGACATCCACTAATTATTAAATTTTATTTAGTTGCTTCAAGAAACATTATTTTTAATCAGATTAATAAATCTATAACTTAGAATTATTGTCCCATTATTTCATTTAAAAGCTGATTACAGCGGAGTCTTATCCTATAAAAGCTAATTTTCGGAGCACGTATGTTACTTTTGTTTTGGCAAAAGTAACCAAAACCATTTGTCATCCGCAAAACTCGGCAACTGTTTGCAACTAAAAAAATGATCGCAGAAACATTCACTTTTAAATTACCGTTTACCTCAGACAGTTGCGGATGACATTTCCTCGTATCCAATGCAAGTTATGTAGATGTAAATTAAAAAAGCACCCCATGTGGAGTGCTTTTTAATTAAACTAGGACTTACGCATTGACGGATTCAAAAAAGTATTAAAATACTTTATAAAGTATCTGTGATCAGACGAATTAAAAATGCTTCTACAGCAACTTGTACTCTACCCATTTATATGGGCTTTCTCATGAC
>NZ_VPCH01000064.1:0-14746 GCF_013418285.1 Acinetobacter sp. YH12152 | reverse complement strand
AAACCTTCAAAATTCTTGCTGAGCGATATCGCAATCGAGGCAAAAGACTAGCATTGAGATTCAATCTAATTGCTGGAATTTATAACTTGGAGCTGAGTGAAAAATGACTTATGAAAGAAATCTATTGATGAAATTTAGAATTTCACATGATTAAAAATGATCAATTTAAAAATGGCACATAGTGATGAAAAAATTAACTTTGTTAGGTTCAATAACTTTGGCTTTGTCTGCGGCGGTTTCGCCAAGTGTATCTGCTGCACCAGTAAAACCCATTCAGTTTGCAAAAGGTGCTATTGGTACTACAGTTGCAGGATCATTTAAAGGCTACGATGACATTCAGTATAGTTTGAATGCTAAGGCTGGACAAACTTTAAGCTATAAGCTGACAAGCAATCATGATTTAGCCCAAATTAATATATATGCTCCTGGTGATAAACCAGGAAAAACAGAAGCTTTAGTGATTGGATCTACAACAGGAGTATCTGGAAAATTCAAGCTGCCAGAATCAGGCAATTATTTGATTCAGATCTACCAAATGCGGAATACGGCACGGAATAATAGAACGGTTAATTATAAATTGCATGTTGAAGCAGTTCGCTAAACTTACTTTATCTGGATCTGGATAACTTAGAAAGTAACCGAAGAAAAACCAACTAGATGAAATTATATAAGTGATAAAAAAATATTCAAAAAACCACCAAAAAGTGGTTTTTTGAATTTTGTATTAATTGGAAAATTATAAGAAATTAAGAAAAATGATATTGATAAATATAATGAATTTAGAATGAAGACATTAAATTGATCGTTTTCTTAATTTAATAAATTGCTTAATATTTAATTTAGTATCTAAAAATATGATAACATGTGCACATTCTAAACAGTGGCTTAGATTGAGTCAGCCTTTAATTTTCAATTTATGCACATGAATATTTTTAATATTTATCGTATAGAGCGAAATTACAATCGCCAGCACTCATCTTTACAAGCCTGTTTCTTCCGCAGTTAGCGGATATCTCTTTGATCAATTTTGATCTGTCTTACAAATAAAACGGAATAGGGAAGGTATGTCTTCATTGAAACCGTCATGGTATTCCAATGTGAATCCAAATGTGTTTATTAGCACAGTTGTTATTATCGGCATTTTCATTGCCATTGTATTTTTAGCTCCCAATGCTTTTGATCTAATTACTAAACAACTAAATCAATGGGTTACAAACTCATTCAGTTGGTTCTATGTGTTATCTGTAGCCATTTTTCTAATAGTGCTTATTTATATTGCCTGTTCAAATATGGGTAAAATTAAATTAGGTTTAGACCATAGCCAACCAAAATATAGTAATAGCTCCTGGTTTGCTATGTTATTTACTGCTGGTATGGGTATTGGCTTAATGTTTTTCGGTGTCGCGGAGCCAGTGATGCACTATGTATCACCTCCAACTGGTGATCCTGAAACGATCCAATCAGCGCAGCAAGCCATGCGCGTAACCTTCTTCCACTGGGGACTTCATGCATGGGCAATCTACACCATCGTTGGCTTAGCGTTAGCTTACTTTGCTTATAGACACAATCTACCTCTAAAAATTCGCTCTGCGTTATATCCTCTCATAGGAAAAAAAATCTATGGTCCAATCGGTGATGGTGTAGATACCTTTGCGACGATCGGTACTGTATTTGGTGTCGCAACGACATTAGGTTTTGGTGTAACCCAAATTAACTCCGGCCTGAATTATCTATTCAGGATTGAATATTCAACGACGACGCAACTAATTCTAATTGTCATTGTTACGGCTATGGCCTCTTTGTCCGTATTTATGGGCTTAGACAAGGGTATTAAACGATTATCAGAGATCAATTTAGGCTTAGCATTAACCCTCTTATTATTTGTATTTTTTGCTAGTTCAACAATATTTATATTACAAGCGACTATACAAAATGCTGGCCAGTATTTTTCAAACTTATTCAACATGACCTTTAATTTATATGCCTATCAATCTGATGGTTGGATTGGTGGTTGGACAATTATGTACTGGGCATGGTGGATTTCATGGTCGCCATTCGTAGGTATGTTTATTGCGCGTGTGTCTGAAGGACGTACTATTCGTGAGTTTATTGTAGGTGTTTTACTTATTCCAACAGGCTTCACGCTGATCTGGATGGGAGTCATGGGGAATGCTGCACTCTATAGTATTTTAAACGAAGCGAACACCTCGCTGATTTCTGCAGTGCAACGAGATTCATCCGTTGCGTTATTTGAATATTTAGGGACCTTGCCATTCTCAGGCGTGATGAGTTTTGTGGCGACCATTCTGGTCATGTTGTTTTTTGTGACTTCGGCAGACTCTGGGGCTTTAGTTACAGACTATCTAACTGCAAAATCTGAAAACTCTCCAACTTGGCAGCGATTGTTTTGGACAACGTTAATGGCTGTACTTGCGATTGTTTTGTTGTTTGCAGGAGGTTTAGGTGCTTTGCAATCTGCAACAATGTTGAGTGCATTACCATTCACTTTTGTAATGCTTTTAATTTGCTGGGGCTTAGTCAAGGCTCTACATTTAGATGCAACCAAGATGCAAGCATTACAGGATGCGCGTATTACACCTAAAGCAATTCATAATCCAAGAAGTTGGCAGCAACGTTTAGGATTGATTATGCATTATCCGCATACACGTGAAGAAGTTGAACAATATATTGATACAACGGTAAGCCAGGCATTTTCAAATCTACAGAAAGAGTTTAAGCGTCGTCATTTAGATGTGACGGTAAACACGATAGATGATGGCTTGCAGCTTCGTGTAAACCATCAAGATGAGATTAACTTTATCTACCAAGTAGTTGTCCAAGAAAAAAATACACCAAGCTTTATGATTGATTCAGGAGAAATTACGCAAGATTATCAAGCTGAAGTATTTTTGAGGGAAGGTGGTCAAAATTATGACATCATCGAATGGACGCAAGAAGATATCTTGCAAGATGTCATTGATCAATATGAGCGTCATCTGCATTTTTTAAATTTAGTTCGAACTAAGAGCCAATAGATAAAAAACCGCCCAAATGGGCGGTTTTTATTAACATATGAAAGTTTTATAAGTAAAAATAACATATTGTTTAATAAATAGAATAATGAGGAAATTTGATATTTTGATAAAATTATACAAATTTTGAAATAATTTAATTAAAATAAATTTGTATACTCGCCATATCCTAACCAAGCCTTTTAGATGCAAAAGTATACAACTCTGAAAAGTTTATAACCTATTGTAAATACAAAGGAATACAGCTTGATGCTTAACATTCCAATCCATTCCAAACTCGGTGGATTCTACTTTTTCTATTATTCAATAGTGGGTACATTCATGCCGTATTGGAGTTTGTATCTAGAGGATCAAGGGTTTAATTATCAAGAAATAGGTATTTTATCTTCGATTGCAATTGTCACACGTTTTTTTGCACCGTTTATTTGGGGTTGGATTGCAGATAAATCCGGCAAGCGCATGCTTTTAGTTCGAATAGCAACATGGATGGAAGCCTGTATTTGGTTTCTGATTTTTATAATTCCCAATAGTTTTCAGTCTGTTGCATTACTCATGCTGGTTTTTAGTTTCTTTCAAAATGCCATATTGGCTCAATTTGAAGGAGTAACTTTATTTTGGCTCGCTGAGCGTCGTGCAGAACTTTATGGAAAAGTCAGAAAATGGGGATCAGTTGGTTTCATTGTTGGGGTATTTGGAATAGGGGCTTTGCTAGAAATAATACCTGTTTCCATGCTTCCTATCATGTTGTTATGCATTGCATTTCTCGCATTTATTTGGTCATTTACGATTAAAGAGCCCGCTACTGCACCATCTTCACAGAAAAAACTTGAACCACTTTGGCCTATCTTAAAACGGCCTATTGTAGCGAGTTTTTTTATCATTGAATTTTTTCTGCTCTTTTCGCATGCACCGTTTTATAGTTTTTATAGCAATTACCTTAAGCAGGCTGATTTTTCGACGAGCCAAATCGGTTTTTTATGGTCTGTCGGAGTCATTGCAGAAATCATTATGTTTGCCTATGCCAATGTCTTTTTTAATCGATATTCTTGGCGTAACTTAGTGCTCATTTGTTTGGGGCTAACAGGGATGCGATGGTTGATTGTAGGCTTATATCCGGCGGTGTTTATCACTCAATTTGCTGCGCAAACGATTCATGCCTTCAGTTTTGGATTATTTCACTTAATCGCGATGCGAATCATTTTTCAAAATTTTACCGCAAGTCAACAAGGGCGAGGTCAAGCGCTATACAGTACCATGTGGGGCTTAGGTGTTGCGAGTGGCAGTATTTTAGCAGGTCGATATTGGGACATGCTTTCGGGACCCGTTATTTTTATGATCGCAGGACTGGCGGTTCTACCTGCCATGTTTTTGGTCGTGGGCTTGCCTAAAACGATTCAAAAGCCAGCTTGAAGCAATTCAGTATATTGATAAGTCTCAATGGACTAAAATCACCTGATTACGGCCGAGCTCTTTGGCTTGATATAAGGCCTGATCGGCTTGATTAATCATACTTTGCAAACTTGGAGCATTGGGCAAAGACTGATGAATCAGACCAATACTCACCGTAATATAAATCGTATTTTGTTCATCAATGAAAATAGGTGTGGTTTCAACGACTTTTCGGATACGTTCAGCGATACCTTGGGCTTCAGGTGCTGCAATGTTGGTAAGTAATATACTAAACTCTTCACCACCTATACGTGCAAATAAATCTGTTTCACGCAAATTCTTACGTACAATACCAGAAAATTCCTGTAAAACTTGGTCACCGACATAATGCCCATATTGATCATTCAATTGTTTAAAATGATCAATATCTATCATGATAATGGAAAAGTTAAGCTGAATTTGGTTTTGTAGGTAAAGCTCACCTTGCTCTAAAAAATATCGACGATTCATCGCATGCGTTAAACTATCATGATTTGCAAGGTATAAAACTTCTTTATACAGTTCGTGCCGATTGCGGCTAATAATACAAAGAATTAATGGAGCGATTATCAGCATGGCAAGGCCAATGCGTACAGAAATGGCTGTAGACAAGTAGGTGAGTGATGAATCATGTAAATAGAAGGCATTTAAATTGTAATAGGTCGCTAAAATGACTACGGCATTAATCAGAGATAGGGTAAATAATCGATAGGTTAAAGCTGCCCAAATCAGAGCCGCTAAAGGGTAGAGAATTGCGCCCGGACCAGTAGTCACTGTCGTTAAAAATACGCAGAAGATAACCGCAATAGCTGGAAATATCTTGTTGATTTGAAAGCTTTGATTGCGTCGGTCTTTGCAATACAGTTTAAGATCGGCCAGTTTAGGAAAAGACAGAATAAGCGGTAATATAATCAGCGCATTTAATATTTCAGTAATCCACCACATACCAAAATCAATCGACAATCGATCGGTCGACATAAACGTGTTGGGGATATAAGGCACAGTGAAAATAGCAAAAAGAGCACCTGCAAGGCATCCACCACAGGCGATGATGACAATCATGGTCAGAAAGGTGAAACCTTTATTATAGTTTTGATAGTTCACCTGAAAATATCGCATAAAAAATAGCGATACCATGCTGTTGGTTAAATTTGAAAAAGTGAGAAATAAAGTGAGTTGGAAATAATTGCCCGTCACTAAATCTGCGAGCATATAACCGGTAAATGCACCTAACCATCCTCCCAGATTACTCAGTTTAGGGAACCTTAAGAATATTGCTAACAATACTGCATTCGCAGGCCAAAAAATCGCTAAATAGCTTAATGGGCGGCTGAAAATACCGACTAAGCAGCAGCAAAGAATAACTGCAGCGACTATGACAAAAGCCATGCTGTGGCGTGCATTAAGCGGAGCAAGACTATTCGAATGCAGTTTCATTAGCTTATGTAAGCCTAAGTTAAATATGGGAGAATTCGTTTTTTTCGAATATTAAACGATAAAAAAGATTTTATATTATTTTATTGTAAATAGTGTGATTTGTTTGGCATTTAGCTGATTTGTAGTTTCGTTAACGGAGATTGATTTTCTGGATAAAGATGAAAAATGATTGTTATGAAAATGTGATAAACCGCGGATTTGTAAAAAAATGTGTTACTTTAAGAGCATGATTTATATGACTGATTAAATGTATGAAAATAGCATATCTTACAGTTTTACTCATGTTGAGTTCATCGTTGGTGATGGCGGCAGATAATAAGAATACAACTCAAAATTCAGAGGCTAAAAATCAAGTTGAAGCTATAAATAGCTTTAGGGTGACAACACGTTCTGAATTGGTTGGCTTATGGGGCATGGAAATTCCGACCAACAAAAAGTGCGTCGAATATTATAATTTTAAGAGTAATAATGATGTTGTGATCAAAAGCGGTGAAGAGTGGTCATCAGGGGTATATGACTATCAACCTGCACAAGATCCGAATGTGCAAATTCCAGCACTGATTTTGCAAGTGAAATATGACAATAATCAGATGGATTGTTCGGGCAATATTCAAGATCAAACCGGCGAAATTTCACAGTACTTTGTAAAGTGGAAAAGTCCATCGGTTATTAATTTCTGTGCCAACGATCAGGCTCAGCAGTGTTTTGCGACATTGCGTCGAGTTTTGCCTTAAGCATGATTATAGACCTTTTATTATGAAAATAAAAAACCACTCATTTGAGTGGTTTTTTTGACGCTGAAGATTTATTTATCTTCATGTCCTTCGACTTTCTTTAATAGATGCTTTTCAAGATAGTGAATATCCATTGCTTGTTCGCAGAAATTTTTATCTTGAAGAATCAAATCTTTATGTAGCGGAATATTGGTTTTCACGCCAGTTAAGATAATCTCTTCCAGAGCTTGTTTCATGCGCGCAATAGAGGTTTCACGATCTTTACCATGCGCAATGAGTTTTGCAATCATTGAATCATAGTATGGTGGGATGCTATATCCTTGATAGATATGAGAATCTAGTCGGATACCTGCGCCACCCGGTGCATAAAAATGGTCGATTTTACCCGGTGAAGGCATAAATGTAGATGGATCTTCTGCATTAATACGACATTCAATCGCATGACCTTTAAGTTGAATATCTTCTTGTTGAAGATCCAAACCTAAGCCAGCAGCAATGCGTAATTGTTGCTCGATAATATCCACACCAGTTACTTGCTCAGTAACAGGATGTTCTACTTGTACACGAGTATTCATTTCAATAAAGAAGAATTCACCTTCTTCAAATAAGAACTCAAATGTACCAGCACCACGGTATTGCATCAATTTACAAGCATTTACACATGCTTCAAGAATATGCGCACGTGCTTCTTCAGGTAAACCCGGTGCAGGCGCTTCTTCAAGCACTTTTTGATGGCGACGTTGCAATGAACAGTCACGATCATAAAGGTGAATTGCATGGCCATTACCATCTGCAAGAACTTGCACTTCGACATGGCGTGGCTTTTGAAGGAAACGTTCCATATAAACGGTGTCGTCACCAAACCACATTTCCGCATCACGTTGAGCAGCTTGTACAGATTCGAGTAGCGTGTCTACACGTTCAACGATACGCATACCACGACCACCACCACCAGAGGCAGCTTTTACGATCAATGGAAATCCAATTTCTTTGGCTTCTGCCAATGCATTGTGAATCGTTACAGCATGGTCACAACCCGGAACAGTCGGTACACCAGCTTTTTTCATCGCAATAATGGCAGAAACTTTGTTCCCCATTAAGCGAATGTGTTCAGGACGCGGACCGATAAAGATAAAACCTGAGTTTTCTACAATTTCTGCAAACTCAGCGTTTTCAGATAAGAAACCATAACCTGGATGGATGGCATCTGCACCGGTGATTTCAGCCGCTGTAATAATGGCAGGGATATTGAGATAACTTTCGCTGCTGGCACCTGGTCCAATGCACACAGCTTCGTCACAGAAGCGTAAGTGCATTAGGTCTTTGTCGGCATCGGAATAAATCCCTACGGTTTTAATTCCTAAAGTTTTGCAAGCGCGGGTGATGCGGAGCGCAATCTCACCACGGTTTGCAATTAAAACTTTTTGCAACATTGTGATTCCCCGTGGTCTTAAGCGCGATAGCGGAATAATGGTTGACCGAATTGGATCACTTCGCCATTTTTAACCAAAATTTCTTCAATTACACCGCTTTGAGTTGCTTCAATTGGGTTCATGATTTTCATTGCTTCGATGATACCGAGTGTTTCACCAGCAGATACAGTTTGACCAACTTTCACAAATGGTGCTTCACCTGGGTTTGGCGCAGCATAGAACACACCAACCATAGGAGACGGCTCAACAGCACCACGTGGTGAACGAGGTGCAGCAGGTGCAGCGGCAGGCGCAGCCATTGCAGGCGCAGCGGCAGCAACTACTGGATTGCGACGAGTTAGAGCAATCGATTGATCGCCTTCTTTAACTTCAATCGCCTGTAAGTCAGATTCAATCATCAAATCGATGAGTTTCTTGATTTTACGGATATCCATGAACAGTATTCCTAATTAAGATTGAGAAGTTGGTTGAATTTTTTCGATGGCGAAGTCTAGTGCTGCGGCATAACCTTTTGCACCTAAACCACAAATAACGCCAACGGCTTTATCAGATAGATAGGAGTGATGTCTAAATGCTTCGCGAGCGTGGACATTTGATAGATGTACTTCGATAAACGGAATGGCTACACCAAGAAGGGCATCACGCACAGCAACCGAAGTATGTGTTAGGGCTGCTGGGTTAATAATGATGAATTGAACGCCTTCTTGTTGTGCTTGATGAATTCGGTCGACGACAGCGCCTTCCCAATTACTTTGGAAAGTGTCGAGAGAAATGGAAGCGTTTTGAGCCTGTGAAATCAGTTTTTGGTTGATATCTTCGAGTGTTAGATAGCCATAAACTTCGGGTTCACGTTTTCCCAGTAAGTTGAGATTCGGTCCATGAATGACCAAAATGGTCGAGCTCATTCAGCCTGCTCCAATAAAAAGTTGCAAATTTACTTTGCAAGATACCTGCAAAGTTTGCTCATTATGGCATAAAATTCCACATTTTTTTTATAATTTCTTTGAATTGACGTGAAAAGCATGTGCCGAGAATGGGCTATATAATGCGAACTTTGCAGAGAATTGGCAATGTTAAAAGATTACATTTTTTATCATTATATTGTAGGGCATCATTTTAAACCCAATTGGCTAAAACTGTTGATATCTTTTGTGTAAACTTGCTTTATCGTGGTGCGTACGTTTAGCAATAACCAGCACAAATGACCTTAAATGTGAGATGCCTTGTGTATCCATCTTATAGATCGTCAGTTGAACTGCCTACGCATGCATAGTCGTAAAGATAGTATTTATTCAGCGCATTAAAAATTCTAAGGTTTAATTTATTTGTGCATAAAGAAATCTAAATTGCTCTCAGCTTTCAAGCGAGTTATTTAAAAGAATAAAGCAAGTCTGTATGCTAAGTATATAAAAATTAAAAGATAGTTTATTTTTTTTATGATTGATACAGCATATTTCCAAACCAATGAAATGTTTTCATAAATGATAGGGCTCAAGCTAGATATTTTGTTTGCCTCAGTGAATTGAATATTCTGTGGGAGCATTTCCTTATAAGTAGGCAGCTTTAGATATGATGAACATTTATTGCGTAGCTAAGTCATACTTTATAGACCTATATATAAGCGTATTAACCATCTTGTGTATTTTCTAGTCAGTGTTTTGAATGTATAAAGCGTGCAAGGCATTGACGATTTCTTTCATAAATCATGCAAGTTTGGAAAATTGGGTATTTGTCCAAATTTGTACAGGTATTGGCAAAAGTTAAATCTGTGGTGGTAAAGAAGCTTGCTGTTTGCATGCTGATTCTATTTTTTATTCGTCTATTTCTATGTTTTAGCGGTATATGTGTTGAATAAGTTTCCTTTCTTCTTGTTTATACTTTTAGGTGGAATCTACCGCATTGAGTCTTTTTCTATAAATGAATTGATAAAACAAGGCTCGAATGCTTTCCCGCGGAAAAAATTTATCTATATAAGTGTAATTCACGGTAGAATGCCCGAAACCTATATGGCCTGAGAACAAACATGGCAAAACATACGCAAAATTCATCACCTTTGGCAGAATTGATTGCAGAACAAAAACTTTTATGTGAAGAAGTGGGTTCTGCATATGTAGAAGTGCAGGGCGATGATGTAATTGCGGTGGCTGTTCATACCTTAAATAAAGATCCAATTGTTGGTATTCGTAAGCCTGCAGAAGGTGATGAAAATGTCAGTTGGTATATTTATGGTGGTGAGCTTGAAGGCGCAGATAACTTTGAAACAATGACTGTGCGTAAACTGCAAGATGTTGTGCCTGAAGTGCTACCGTATTTAGCTTTGGATGTAGGCTATCGTTTTATGATCGATGCTGATGATTATGAAGATGTCTGGAAAGAAGGTGATGAGGCTTAATTTATGCATTCTCCGTTGATGTATAAACTTTATGTCCTTATTTTCTCTGTGTTTACTGCTTCTGTAGCATATGCAAATGTGAATGAAGCGGTTACTCCACAACTGACTCAAGCTGAATATAATGCTCAGATAAAAGCATATACTGAGCAAATTAATTCAACCAAAGCCATTTTGGATGACCCAGCCTCTACAGCAACTGGTCAGCAGCAAACTCAAGCTTTTTGTTTAAGATTGAATGCATATCGACAGATTTTAGAAATCTCTCAACAAAATTCAGCTCTTGAAATGGCCAATCTAATGCAAGTGGCTTCACAGCATTATTTACAACAACAGCAACAAAGTATGCAGTCGTCTGGACTAAACGAAAGTGCGTTTTGTTCGAGTCCTACAAAATAAATTGAGACGTAAACTTTTTCTTCTAAAACTTTTTGGATTCTATTCGGTGATAAATCTAACGTGGATAACCTTTACATGATTCATGATGTAGCATCCGCACACATTTACTCATATACGACATTCTATTCGAGTACGATAATCAAATGATTTAATCACTTTGAATTTTTATCGAGTTTCTCTCAGTATGGTTGATGGATAAATAGACAAATATTGCGAGTATGATAAGATGATTGAACACATTATTTTTGATGTTATTTTTGATGTTTGAGGAGTTGTTTATATGACAGCTTATACTTCAGTAATGAAAGCAAGCCAATATGAGGACGATATGATCCCGAGCCTTGCTATCCATGCATTTCGCCATGCTTTTGAACAAGCAAGTGCGTCATCCACTGTGGTTTATGTAAAAGGTCTACAACTGGTTCAACGTCTTCAAAATGGTCAAGAAGTACAATTAAAAGATGTATCAGCCGACTTCGTACAAGTGGACGATCTACCTAAAATTTTAAAACGTAAAAAGAAAATAGAGGAAATTGTTTAATACATGCCTCCACAACCTCGCATTAGAATGTTCGCGGGTCCAAATGGTTCAGGTAAAAGCACAGTTAAAGAATATTTATTGCCTCATCATATTGGGGCATATTTAAATGCGGATGAACTCGAAGCTCAACTGAAACATTCACACCGGCTCAATTTGTTAGATTATCATCCCGCTTTAAAATCAGAAGCATTAATTGACTTTCTAGATACGAAAAAACGTCCCGCGAATGGAGAATTTATTCCGCTATTAGCACGAAAACCTCAGATATTAGATCCGTGGAAAATTGAATTTCATCCAGATCAGATTGATTCATATCTTTGTGCAAGAATTATCGATTACATCCGTTTGCAGTTTTTAGAACTAAAGATTAGTTTTACCTTTGAAACGGTGATGTCCCATATTTCAAAGGTGGAGTTTCTACGAGAAGCAAAAAGAAAAGGCTTTAAAACCTATCTATATTATGTTTCCACTATTGATCCTGTGATCAATATTTCACGTGTTCAGTACCGAGTGAAAACGGGTGGACACGGAGTGCCAGAACAAAAAATTCGCGAACGTTATTATCGAAGTATGGATTTGTTAATGCAGGCGGTAGAAGCAACGGATCGAAGTTATTTATTTGATAACTCTGCCGATGGACAGTATGCTTCTTTCATTGCGGAAATTGAACAGGCTGAAATTTTAAAGATGAATTCAGGTATTCAGCGTTTACCGTGGTGGTTTGTAGATAAGGTGCTTAAAGAGTTTGAGCCAAATTAATATCAACTGAATATAATACAAAATAACAGGATGAACCTATGCAGAATAACGACTATAAATTACAACAACATTCAAACTCATCTTCATTAGATCAAACTCATCTTGATCAAGCCATTGAGCAGCAAGCTGAACAAGAACAGCAAAAAAATAGTACATCATCTGATCCGTTGTCTTCTGTAGATTTGACTGACTTAGCTGAAATTGGTTCGAATATTATAGAATTGGGTTCAGATGCTTTAACGTGGGTGAGCGATGCACTCAGCGATATTAGTATTGATCTATAAATTATCTATTATTTCAATTAACTTCATAATAAACAGCCTTTATTGAATAATCTCCGAGGATATATTTTGTGATTTTTCAAGTTTATAAATTAATTCTAAATAAAAATAATCAAACACTCTTGAACCGTTAAATTTTTCAATTAGGAAAAGGCAAAATTAGAACGAATATTTCGGTTGGAGAGCTTGCATCTTTTTTTAAATAACATATTATAAAAACATATATTGTTTTTGTGGCTGATGAATATGCATCCATTTCTAACCGCTTTTCTCGGCGGGACCTTATTGGGCCTAGCCGCAGTTGGCTACCTATACGTACATGGTCGAATCGCCGGTATCAGTGGTTTAATTGCGCAAATGTTGAATCCTCAAACGATTTTAAAAACACCTGCGATATGGTTTTTAGCGGGACTTTTTATTGTGCCTTTTATCTACGGGAAAATGACCTCTGTGACAATTGAACTGGATGCAAGCCCATGGATGACGATCATTGCCGGGGTATTGGTTGGATTCGGAACGCGATTAGGTTCAGGTTGTACAAGCGGACATGGCATTTGCGGTATTAGTCGTCTTTCTAAGCGTTCATTCGTTGCAACTGCTAGTTTTATGTTGGCTGGGATTATCACAGTTTATGTAATGAGACATGTAATCGGAGCTTAATGATGAAAAATATATTGGCTTTTATTTTTGGTGGAATTTTCTCATTAGGTTTAATGATTTCGGGCATGTCTAATCCAGAAAAGGTCTTAAGTTTCCTTGATATTACAGGGCAGTGGGATGCGAGTTTAGCTTTTGTGATGATGGGAGCCATTGCAGTTGCATTTATTCCATTTCAAATGGCCGTTCGTCAATCAAAACCGACAACCTTTGATAGGAAGGCGATTGAATTACCGAGTAATAATCAAATTGATGCAAAACTCGTCATGGGGAGTGTTATCTTTGGAATAGGTTGGGGGATTGCTGGGATTTGTCCTGCGCCAGCCTTTACTTTGATCGGTCTTGGTTATTATCAAGCGATTTATTTTGTTATAGCGATGTTTGCAGGCGTCTATCTACATCGTAAAATTTCGGGAGCAAAGTAATGTCAAATCGTGCACAGGTACAACATTTTTTTGATGAAAATACCAATACATTTAGTTATGTGGTATCTGATCTACAAACAAAACGATGTGCGATTATAGACAGTGTATTGGATTATGATGCTGCTTCTGCAACTACTCAAACGAAGCATGCAGATTTGATTGTTCACTATATTCAAGAAAATAGCCTAAGCGTAGAATGGATTTTAGAAACGCATGTGCACGCAGATCACTTAACGGCATCACAATATTTAAAACAGGTTCTTGGTGGCAAAATTGCGATGAGCCATAACATCAAGATTGTGCAGGAAACATTCAGTGCCATTTATAATTTTGATGTGAAATATTTTAATTCACATCAGTCTTTTGATTATTTATTTGCAGATCATGAAGCATTTAAAATCGGCGAGTTAAATGCGTATAACATTCCAACGCCTGGACACACACCTGCTTGTCTGAGCTATGTGGTTGGTGATGATGCTGTGTTTGTCGGTGATACCTTATTTATGCCTGATTATGGCACAGCACGCTGTGATTTTCCCAAGGGCAGTGCAGCAGTATTATTCGATTCAGTACAAAAGATTTATCAGTTAGCACCTGAAATGCGCTTGTTTTTATGCCATGACTATTTACCAGAAAATCGGTCAGAATACTGCTGTGAAAGCAGTGTACATGCACAAAAGGAGCAGAATATTCATATTCACGTTGGTACGAAAAAAGAAGATTTTGTCACAATGCGAACTCAGCGTGATGCAAATTTGGCTATGCCAAAACTGATTTTACCTGCAATACAAATCAATATGGATGCAGGTAAATTTCCAAAACCAGAAGGGAATGGTATTCGCTATTTAAAAATTCCTTTTAATCACTTTAAATCTGCAAATTAAAGACAAAAATCCTTTAGGTTGAATGTATAGCCAAATCCTAAAAACTATAGAACAATAGAGATATGGGATATTCAAAAGATTTTAAAGACAAAGTCATAGAAATTATGATTCGAGATGAAATGTCTGTGCGAAAAGCAGCACAGCATTTTAACATCTGTATACAAACGATTCAGAACTGGAAAAAGTCCACTACAAACAAACCTATTCCTGGCCGTCCAGCTAAAATTAGCAGAGAGCAAATATTGAAGGATGTTGAACAATATCCTGATGATTATCAGTATGAGCGAGCTGAACGTTTAGGAGTAAGCACTCATGCGGTATTTAATGCATTACATGCCGCAGGAATA
>NZ_VPCH01000063.1:0-16692 GCF_013418285.1 Acinetobacter sp. YH12152 | reverse complement strand
ATTCATATTAAGCTTTACGAGGGCGTTGTATCGTCTGACGAGACGTGTATCAAGATGGGAGATATTAAATTGAAGAGCATGCTCTTCAATTTAACCCAAAACTTGGGATTTGTGTAGATACCTATGCTTTTAAGGGGGGGAGGATGTCAACTGCCCATGCTTGTTGTTTGGGTTGGTCATAAATCCCGGTTAATGGTGGATGTGCGCCTGCAAAAATAGGCAGATCCCATTCTTTTAAATCGACAATTTCAGTTTCTACGGTACTGTAGTCATAGCTTTCGATTTCTGAAAGTAGCCAGTTTGCAATCTTAATTGCCGTACGGCCTTCGCGGACACTGCCGACAATAATATGAAGTTTCATCGTATTTCCCGTCTTGTTTTAAAGTCTTGCATTAAATTAATATGAATTCGATCTGTTGCATATACAGAAAATGTATCGAGTCGATTGATAGTTATAAAAATAGTGATAAAAAAAAGCTCCCGAAGGAGCTTTCATTTGCTGAAACTTAGATCAGTTTCACGCCTTGTTGACCGGCAGGGGTCACTTTGAAAATTTCAACTTCAAAGGTGATATTTTTACCGGCTAGAGGGTGGTTGAAATCCACTTCGGTAATGTCTTCACCTACAGTTTTGATCACCCCATACAGACTTTGTTTGGCTTTATCTTCAAACTCAATCATATGGCCTTCAACAGGACGCTGCTCAAATTTGACGGTATCAAATTTTTGTACGTTTTCTGGGTTCCATGGACCAAAAGCATCTTCAGGAGGAAGGCTTACGGTACGGCGGTCACCTGCACGTAAACCGAATAAAGCTTTCTCAAAACCCGGTAATAAGCTGCCATCACCCATGACAAGGCTGACAGGTTCAGCACGGCTACGGGTATTGTCAATTTCTACGCCATTTTCAATAGCAACAGAAAAGTGAAGGTCTACTTTAGAGCCTTCTTCAATACGAGTTTCCTCGTTAGGATTGATAAAATCAGTCATTTTGCGCTTCCGCACGTTGAATTCGGTGTTTTTCTAAGAAAAACGTATCGATAAGAAGCAGAATCGTGCCTAAAGTAATGGCACTGTCTGCAATATTAAATGCAGGAAAGTGGCTGTTGTTGTAATACACGTGAATGAAATCCACCACATAGCCTAAAGATACGCGGTCAATTAAGTTACCGATTGCGCCGCCTAAAATCAGGGCAATGGCAATTGGAAGGACTTTCACGTTTTTTGGCATACGCATGAGCCAAAATACAAAAATGACAGACACAAGTCCTGCGAGTGAAGTAAAGAAATAACGTTGCCATCCACCGGCATCGGACAAGAAACTAAAGGCAGCGCCATAGTTATGTAGTAATGTCCAATTTAAAAAGGGCATGACAGGTACAGGATCTGCGTAGTTCAGATGTGTACTTGCAATCCATTTGGTCCATTGATCCAAAATAATGGCAACAATGGATAAGCCCACCCACACTAAATTGTGTGGGTAGAATTGAAAGAAGCCCTTTTTTTCTTGTGGATTAGGCATATTTTCTCTCTTCGCCTTGACCTGTAGGAAGGTTAATAATACAACGAGAACAAAGACCTGGATGTTCGTGATGTGTATTCACATCTGGCAGTACATGCCAGCAGCGTGCACATTTTTCACCATCAGCAGCAGAGACTTTGACATTTAAACCGTCAAGGTCAGAGGCTTCACCTTGCGCTGCATCAAACGCATTGACAATCACTTGAGAAGTGATGAGGACAAAACGCAGTTCTTCACCGAATTTGTCTAAAACAGCTTTCAGCTCAGCATTGGCCCAAAGTTCAACTTTGGCAGACAAGTTTGAACCCACAGTTTTTGCAGTACGTGCAGCTTCAATAAACTTGTTCACCGCAGATTTAACGGTGATCAAGGTTTGCCATTCAGCTTCAGTCACCAGATTCGCTGTAGAAGCTACAGGAATGTCATACCACTCCGCAGTAAATACATATTTCTCAGACTGCTCTGGAATCAACGGCCAAGCTTCTTGTGCGGTAAAGCTCAAGATAGGAGACATCCAACGGACAAAGGCTTGAACCAAGTGATACAACGCAGTTTGTGCAGAATGACGCGCTGCAGAGTCTGCTTTGGTGGTGTATTGACGGTCTTTGATGATGTCGAGGTAGAAACCACCCAAGTCATTAATACAGAAGTTGGTCAATGCGCTAGTCACGATATGGAAGTTCATATCTTCATAAGCTTGTTGAATAGTTTTTTGTACTTCCGCAGCACGTTGCAAGATGTATTGATCCAGTGCGATCAATTGATCGACAGGCAAAGCATCAGTCGATGGTTTGAAGCCATTCAAGTTAGCCAACAAGAAACGCAACGTATTACGGATACGGCGGTAACCATCTGATGCACGGCTGAAGATTTCTTTACCTGCAGTCATTTCATAACGGTAGTCTGCAGACGCAATCCAGAAACGTAGGCCATCTGCACCCATGTCTTTAATGATGTCTTGCGGAGTGATCACGTTACCGATCGACTTCGACATTTTGCGGCCTTTTTCGTCCACAACGAAGCCGTGAGTCAATAAGCCTTTGTAAGGT
Source organism: Acinetobacter sp. YH12152 (assembly GCF_013418285.1). Taxonomy (NCBI): domain Bacteria; kingdom Pseudomonadati; phylum Pseudomonadota; class Gammaproteobacteria; order Moraxellales; family Moraxellaceae; genus Acinetobacter; species Acinetobacter sp. YH12152. The sequence goes on along the minus strand of NZ_VPCH01000063.1, from coordinate 14,122 downwards.
GCGCGGTTATTAATCGCCATAGATGTTAACAATGAAGATTGGAACCAGCCACGATGTTGGTCAGAACCTTCAAGGTACAAGTCAGCAGGGTCTTGCAATTCTTCACGTTCACGAAGTACTGCAAAGTGTGTTGTTCCAGAGTCGAACCATACGTCTAAAGTGTCACGTACAGCATTGTACTGCTCTGCATCTGCACCGATAAACTCAGACGCATCACGGTTATACCAACCGTCAATACCTTCTTGTTCAATCAGCTTCGCGACTTCTTCGATTAGCTCAGGGGTACGCGGGTGAAGTTCGTTGGTATCTTTATGCACGAAGAATGGAATTGGCACGCCCCATGTACGTTGACGTGAGATACACCAATCTGGACGACCTTCAATCATCGATTGGATACGGTTTTTACCCCAATCCGGTACGAAGCTGATGTCATTTTCAATCGCGTTCAATGCACCTTGGCGTAAACCTTTTGCATCCATGCTGATGAACCATTGCGGTGTTGCACGGAAGATAATCGGTGTTTTATGGCGCCAGCAATGTGGGTAGCTATGTTTGATCACCACATGTGCCCAAAGTTTGCCTGCTTCGGTTAAAGCAGCAATGATTTTTGGATTGGCTTTGTAGATGTGTTCGCCTGCAAAAATTGGCGCAGTCGGTAAATATACACCGTTGCCGCCAACTGGATTGTCGACTTTCAGGTTGTACTGTAAGCCAACTTTATAGTCGTCCACACCATGGCCTGGCGCGGTATGTACAGCACCTGTACCACTGCCGTCTGTGACATGCTCACCTAAAATCACTGGTACTTGGCGTTCAGCAATTAACGGATGTTGTAGTACTAGATTTTCAAGTTTTGCACCAGCAAACTCAGCGATTACTTCAACTGTATTAAAACCATAACGTTGAGTTGCAGATTCAACCAATGATTTTGCAAGGATGAAGTTTTGCGCTGCTTTGTCTTCGCCAGTTGCTTTCACCAATTGGTATTCAAGTTCAGCGTGTAGAGCAACCGCTTGGTTGGCAGGCATAGTCCAAGGTGTGGTTGTCCAGATTACGATATCTGTAGAATCGCTAACTGTAACACCTAGGCGTGCAGATAAATCAGCTAAATCAACAACGCTAAAACCAACGTCAATCGCATCTGATTTTTTGTCTTCGTATTCCACTTCAGCTTCAGCTAAGGCAGAACCACAGTCCAAACACCAGTTCACAGGTTTAAGACCCGGCTCAATATGGCCTGCTTTGGCAATTTCACCGAGCGAACGAACGATGTCGGCTTCTTGTTTGAAGTTCATGGTGAGGTAAGGGTTGTCCCAATCACCAAACACACCCATACGCACGAAGTCTTTTTTCTGTAATTCAACTTGGGTGTAGGCATATTCACGGCAGGCTTTACGGAAAGTTGAGGCATCTACTTTCACGCCGACTTTACCGACTTTTTCTTCAACTTTCAGTTCGATTGGAAGACCGTGACAGTCCCAACCTGGTACATACGGTGCGTCAAAACCGTCCATTACACGGCTTTTGATGATGATGTCTTTCAGGACTTTATTCACCGCATGGCCTAAGTGAATTTGGCCATTTGCGTATGGAGGGCCGTCATGAAGCACATATTTTTTCTTGCCAATACGCGATGCACGAATCTGCTGATAAATGTTGTCGGCATACCACTCTTCTAACCATTTCGCTTCACGTACTGCGAGATTTGCTTTCATCGCAAATTCAGTACCTGGGAGGTTTAGCGTGGCTTTATAATCCACTGCATTTTCAGGAGTTTGCTTATCGCTCATGCAAGTTGTCTTCCAAATTTATCAGCCCGTTGACTGACGCGTTTTACAATAAATAATCGGGGTTTAAAAGGGGAAATGAGGGTGCTGACCTCGAAACTCAAGGAGCTTTTCGACGTCGTCATCAATTCCGGCTTTCAGTGCTTCAAGCGAAGGGTAGTCCTTTTCGCCATGTAAAAAGTTCAAGAACGTCACCCGCATTAACAGGCCATACAGATTAGCAGAAACATCAGGAAAATGTACTTCTAATCGCCATTCAGGATGTTCCTGTTTAATTGCGGGACGCGTACCAACATGCCCTGCACCAAACAGGGCAGAGGGTGCATAACCTGCAACCCCTAATTTGTCAGCATTTTCGTTTTTTACTTTATCTGTTAAAGATTCGGTTTCACAAATGACATCGACTGCATAAATGCCATTTAAACAAGGTTTATGACGGTTTAAACGCACATTAATGGTAGGAAAATTAATGGTGCGACCGATTTGATCGCCATACTGCACACGACCGGTGATGCTATAAGGACGACCTAAAAGTTTTGCGGCATGGGCAAGGTCGCCTGCTTGTAATGTCTGACGAACCAGTGTCGAACTGACACGTTCGCCATCGACTTCGACATTTTGCAGGGCTGTGACTTGGAAGCCGTATTGGCGTAAAAATTCGCTATTGCCTTGGCGGTTTTTGCCAAAGTGATGATCTTCGCCCAAAACTAAACTTTGTGTATTGAGTTTATTTTTTAAAATATCGGCAAATTCTTCGGCGCTGAGATTACGAAAGGCATTGTCAAATTTCGCCACCACAATATAGTCGACGCCTAGTTCAGTTAAATATTCGACTTTTTCACGTAGTGAACTGATTCGAGGCGGTGCATCATAAGCTTTAAAGAATTCAAGCGGTTGTGGCTCAAAAATCATCACAGCTGTTTTTAAGTTTTGTTGCTGTGCTATGTCTTTGAGCTGGCTGACCATCGCTTGATGACCCAAATGTACGCCATCAAAATTGCCAATGGTCACGGCAGTTTTGGGGAGTTCTAAGTGGGGCGCTAAAGCATTCAGACGGAGCAGCTTCATGGGCGAATCAATTGTTGAAAATGTTTGAGGGCTATATATTGCCATAATCTTCTGCGTTCGTCTTGTTGTTGTGTTTTTACTCAAGTTTTTTTATGCAGAGATGAATTTATTATCAGTAAAATAAATTATAAAAATAAATATTAATCAATTTTTCTTATTAATTAGTGTGCTTAAACTATAGACATTCCATTTTGATGAGCATCATGCGATGAAAATGCCATTTTATCAACTCCAGCATAAACAAGACTTGATTCGTCATTTCACCCCAAACTGGTTTACGGTGGTGATGGGTACAGGTGTGGTGGCCCTCATTTTACCATCTATACCGTTGGCGCCGCAGTGGATGTGGTCCATCGGAGCAGGGTTGTGGCAGATCAGCATCGTGTTGTTCATATTGTTTAGTGGGATGTATCTCAGCCGATGGATCTTGTATCCACAAGAAGCCAAGCAGATTTTCCAGCATCCGGTGATGAGTTTATTTCTTGGGGCAATCCCCATGGCACTGGCAACCCTGATCAATGGCGCATTGAAATTTGGCACCACGCTGTACACTGAGTTTTTGGGCGTAAGCATCATCACATGGGCTGAATATTTATGGTATGTCGATGTGTTGATGGCAATTGCGATTGCATGGTGTGTTCCCTTTCTGATGTTTAGTCGTCAGCAACATGCGCTGCAAGGCATGACCGCAGTATGGTTATTGCCGATAGTGGCTTGCGAGGTGGCTGCCAGTTCAGGTGGTTTATTGTTGGCGCATTTACCTGCACAGGCCCATGCTGTCCATATTTTGCTGGGGAGTTATCTGCTTTGGGGAATCTCAGTATTTCCAGCCTTTGCCATCTTAAGCATCTTGTTGCTGCGTCTAGCTTTACATCAATTGCCAAGCAAGGAGATGGCAATCAGCAGTTGGTTGGCCTTAGGACCGATTGGGACAGGGGCGTTAGCGCTGTTACTTTTGGGAGAGCAAGCCCCTCGTATTTTGACAGCAGTAGACTTGGCAGATTTAGGACAGGTGTTACTTCAAGGCGGTGTGTTTGCAGCCCTTGTTCTGCTCGGATTTGGTGTATGGTGGTTTGGAATCGCTATACTCATCACGCTAAAACATTTACGAGATTTACCCTTTAATCTCGGGTGGTGGGCGATGACGTTTCCATTCGGCGTTTTTAGTTTGGCGGTCATCAATTTGGCGGAACAAACGCAATTACACGCTATCCAACAGTGTGGCACTTTTTTTGCGGTTTTGCTCTGTACGCTTTGGTTATTGGTGATGCTGAAAACCATACAAGGGTTTTATCGTGGCAGCTTATTTTTTTCTCCGTGTTTAAAAGCGTATTGTGATGCTCAGCGCGCATCTTAATTGATGTTGGGTGAATGTAAATCCGTTGAAGAAAACTATTGCGCGTTGGCTTTGACGGATTTCAACAAACAAATATAGAGCTTCTGCAAGCGTGTGATGCAGTTACGTTATTTTGCTATCCAAGCAAAACATTCATGTATAAAATTTGCGCGTATTTTCGAGAGATCAACTGGCTTCGAGATATAAACTTGCTTGTACTAGGTGTTAGAGCAAGGCTTATGGATTAAAACAAAAAGATAAAAATAAGGATCGAATTATGTGTAATCAAACCCGTTTTTGGGATGATGCCAAAGGATTATTAGAAGAATGGTACGTCGCTTGTACCTCTAAAGAACTCAAAAAAGATCAGCCTTTTTCAGCCACCCTGTATGGTAAAAAATTTGTTCTGTTCCGACAAAAAGATGGAACAGCCGCTGCATTGCTCGATCAATGTGTGCATCGTGGTGTGCCTTTGTGTAAGGGTAAAATGACCGATGGCTGCGTGACATGTCCATATCATGGTTGGTCGTATCAGGGCGATGGGCATGTGGCGCATATTCCTAGTGTCAATGGACAATTTTTTCCAGAAAAACCGCATCCCTTTAAACAGCGTAGTTTTGATGTATGTGAGCAAGATGGGGTGGTATGGATTTATCTCGGTGAAAAGCCCAAACAGGAACGCCCGGAAATATTTAAATTACCGTTTTATGATCAAGCCGGCTGGGTCAGCTATTACATGGTCGGCAGTTATGATGGCGAGATGGGCGCTGTTGCACAGAATATAATGGATGTAACCCATACCATATTTGTCCATGAAGGCTGGTTTCGTTCAGAGTCGGGAAAAGCCGTGGATGCCACCATAGATGTCGGGCCGCGCAAAGTAGTCGTTGACTATCATGACCATGATGCAGAAGTCGGCATGATGCCATGGCTGACCAATCCGCATGGTGCTGAACAGGTCCACCGCGACAGTTTTATCGCGCCGAATATTACCTTGGTGGAATACCATTGGGGAGAGCCATCGGGCATGGTGTTTAATAGTCTGATTAGCCCTGTGGGGCCGTATGAGTCACGGGTTTATACCTGTGTCAGTTATAAATTTCCGATTCCAAAATTGTTGTCTAAGGCATTGATGCCGGCTGTGAATGCCTATACTTGGGTGGTCAACAAACAAGACATTAAAATTTTGTCAGCGCGAAGAGCTGGCATCGAGCATATGCCAATGACCCATTCGCATAGTGTACGAGGGGATATGGCACATATTGCATTAGAGAAGATTTTAGATGCCTTACGTCATGACCAACAATTGGCACCATCTTTTATTGGCAAGCGGCCTATGCAATTTCAAATTTGATAGCATTCAAATCTGCGTGAGGAATTTATTTTCTGAGCAATGCGATTTTTGAAGATGATTTTTTCTGCGCACGTGCAAATGTATGCTATATGAAGGCATCAATTTGAGGAGACCGCTATGCGTCAGCAAATCGCTTTAATTATGGCACTGCCGAGTGAATCTAAAGGCTTGTTTGAAGCCGCAGGCATTGAAGTACATTACAGTGGTATTGGTAAAGTCAATGCCGCATTTAAAGCCTTTGATGTGATTCAAAAAACCGGATGTCATACTTTGCTGAATTTGGGCACTGCGGGAAGTTCACATTTTGATGCACATGCTTTGGTTGAAGTAGCTCAATTTGTACAACGGGATATGGATGTATCGCCTTTGGGTTTTGATGTGGGGGTGACGCCGATGGATACCGATCATCCTGCTGAAATTCAGCCAGAGAGCATGTTTAGCCATTTGCCTAAAGGAATTTGTGGTACAGGCGACAGCTTTGAAACTGGGCTGCCGAAAGTACCGTGTAATCTTGTCGATATGGAAGGCTACGCAATCGCTAAAGTATCTAAAAAACTGGGTGTTCGCTTTGTGTCGGTAAAATATATTACCGATGGTGCGAATGACACAGCACATCTGGATTGGGAAGAAAATTTATTATTCGGCGCAAAGAAATTATTGGAATTATATCAAACAGTAAAATAAGGCATTCAGCTAATTTCGGTCGGCGACCATAGAATGCTATGGTCGTATGCCAATTCGACCCAATTCAATTTACTTTTCTGGGCGTGGAATTACACCGTAAAGCATCATATGAACGGTATGTTGAATAATCCGTTGTTGCATACTGCGATTACGTAAGGTTTTTCCAGTGACCATTTCCATTTGGGTTGCAAAGTCAGCATAGTTTTGCGTGATTGCCCAAATGTTCAGAATTAAAAGTTCTGGATCAATATCTTTTGAAATTTTGCCTTGCTCTTGCCAGTTGCTAATGACTTTGGCTTTGCGTTTCACTAATTTTTTTAGTGGGCCTTTTAAAATTTCAAGAATGTGTGGTGCGCCCTGAATGACTTCAAGTGCGAACAAACGTGAGGCTTTCGGTTGCGTACGAGATACTTCAATTTTCTGCAATAGATAATTGGTGATCGCTTCTTCAGGCTCAAGGTCTGCTTCCAACATTTGTAGCGGAGCAAGCCACTTTTGTAGAACCGTTGTCAGAACTTCAACATAAAGCGCTTCTTTATTTTCATAGTAATAGAAAATATTCGATTTATGCATTTCTGCAATCTGTGCGATCTCATCCAAGCTGGCGCCATTGAAGCCATACAGGGAAAAGACATCCAGTGCTGCATTAAGCAACTGGTGGCGTTTCTGGGTACTCTTTTTTTGTTCCATTAGCTCTTTTAAGAAAATGAAAAGGGAATATTGAATTGTACGGCAAATCAACAGATTTGTGCACAATCATCGTTTTTAATTTTATGAATTTTGGCAGTTTATTCTATTCAACAGTCAAATAAATACGACGAATGCCATAATATTTCAAATAATCATTTTAGGGTGAAATTTAAATAAATCATTATTTTTAGTCATGGATTTATATGATTTGTCGTAATTTTTGTGATGTATTTGTCAACAGGCGATAAATCTCCCCTCAATGCAAAACATGGTTTGTTGCGATATTGCTCTTGAACAGGACAGGAAGTCACACGGTTTAAGTGATGATTTCCTGCACAAGTACAGCTTAAGTGGCCAAGACCGCTTGTAAGACTTGTTGTTCAAGTTCAGTAAATTCAATGCCTTTTTTTCGTGGACGGGCCAAATCGACACGAAATTCTTGGGCAATATGGCCTTTATCCAGCAAGATAATTCGGTCTGCTAACTGCACGGCTTCACTTACATCATGTGTGACCAAAATTGCGGTAAAACCCTGTTCAGTCCAAAGTTTTTCAATCAAATTCTGCATATCTAAACGTGTTAAGGCATCGAGCGCACCCAGTGGTTCATCTAGCAGCAAAATGCGTGGTTTATGTGACAAAGCACGTGCCAGTGCAGTACGTTGACGTTGCCCCCCTGACAGCTGTGTTGGCCAAAGCCCCCGCTTTGTCTTTTAAACCGACTTTTTCGAGGAGTGCTGTAGCATTGGCGTGTTGGTCTTTGCTTAAACCAAGTTGTACATTTTTCTCAATGCTACGCCAAGGCAGGAGGCGAGGGTCTTGGAACATCACACGAATATCATCACTGGTGATGCCTTCACGAATATGACGTGCAGACTTAAATTTAATTTCGCCATAACTCGGTTTTTCTAAGTCGGCGATGAGGCGAAGCAGGGTACTTTTACCACAGCCACTACGACCGACAATCGCCAAGAATTCACCGGGTTGAATATGCAGGTCAAGGTCTTTAAGGACTTTAACATCGCCATAAAATTTGTGTAGTTGTTCAATCAGGATCTCTGCGCCCAACACTGCATGGGGATTGATATCCTCGACAGAAGAACGCTGAGGTTGGGTTGAGTCGTCTGCATGACGGCTTATGCTTAAATCGGTCATTACATGCTCCTTATTTTTGGTAACCCGAGTGCCAACGGAGTAAATATTTTTCTAAGGCAACAGCCAGTACATCGGCTAATTTACCGAGTAGGGCATACAATAAAATCCCGACCAAGACGATGTCGGTTTGTAGAAATTCGCGTGCGTTCATGGTCATATAACCGATGCCAGCTTGTGCAGAAATGGTTTCTGCCACAATCAACAAAACCCAAACGAGACCGAGTGAAAAACGCAGACCAACCAAAATAGACGGCATCGCCCCCGGTAGAATGATTTCTTTATACAGTTGCCAGCCACTCAAACCGTAGCTTTTGCCCATTTCAATCAGTTGAGGGTCTACAGAACGAATACCATGATAGGTGTTGATATAAATGGGAAAGAATACGCCAATAGCGACTAAAAACAGCTTGGCCGATTCATCGATCCCAAACCATAAAATCACCAAGGGAATCAGGGCAAGAGCAGGAATGTTACGGATCATTTGCAGCGTGGTGTCGAGTAGCGTCGATGCTGTTTTGGATGAACCATTTAGCAGCCCTAAAAAAAGACCTAAACCACCGCCGACTAGAAGTCCCACCAAGGCCCGACCCGCACTGATTTGAACATGCTTCCACAGTTCACCACTGATCAGTAAGTTCCAAAAGGCCACCACCACCGCACTTGGCGCAGGCAAAATACGACTTTCTAATAGCCCTGTAACTGAGGCAATTTGCCATACAATAATTAATGCAATAGGAAACAACCAAGGCAGCAAACGCTGCCCGAGTTGTGTTCCACGTGAAACCTTCGGTGCTTTGAAGGTTTCAACAGAAACAGTTTTGGACATTAGGCCGGCTCCTGAATCTTTTCAGCTTTTTTATTTTCATCTGGGGTGTAGTTGTTCGCGACAATCTCACCAAATGGGCCGGTTAGGTTAGGTTGAACCAATTTTTGACGTGTTTCCAATGGCAGTAGTGGGAACACCAATTCTGCAAAACGGATAGACTCTTCAAGGTGTGGGTAACCAGAGAAAATAAAGGTGCTAATCCCGAGATCGGCATATTCTTGGATACGTGCGGCGACGGTTTCAGGATCACCAACGAGTGCCGTACCTGCACCACCACGAACCAATCCAACACCTGCCCATAAGTTTGGCGATACTTCTAATTTGCTACGGTCGCCATTGTGCAGTTCAGCCATACGGCGTTGCCCTACAGAGTCCATGGTTTTGAACTTGGCTTGTGCGGCTGCAATGGTGGCATCGTCGACATATTGGATTAGCTCTTCAGCTGCTTTCCATGCCTCTTCATTGGTTTCGCGTACAATGACATGCAAACGAATGCCATAATTCAGTTCACGCCCTTTGGCTTTGGCTTTTTCACGCACTACTGCAATTTTTTCTTTTACCGCAGCAGGTGGCTCACCCCAAGTCAAATAGGTGTCAACTTGATCTGTCGCTAATTCAACAGCAGCTTCTGACGAGCCGCCAAACCATAGTGGTGGATACGGTTTTTGTACTGGTGGATAGAGTAATTTGGCGTCGTCCACACTCAGGCGTTCGCCATGGAAGGTATAGCTTTCACCGGTATGTGAGCGGGTTAAAATTTCACGCCAAATGGTGGTGTATTCCGCGGCAGTTTGGTAACGCGTCGCATGATCTTCATAGACACCATCACCCTTGAGTTCTTGCTCATCACCGCCTGTAACTAAATTCAGTAAGATACGACCGCCAGATAAACGGTCAAATGTTGCAGCCATACGTGCAGTCAGTGCAGGCGTTGTCACCCCTGGACGTAGCGCGACTAGAAATTTTAAATTTTTAGTGGCATCGATCAAACTTGCAGCTGTAAGCCATGGATCTTCACATGAACGACCTGTCGGAATCAGAACGCCTTCATAGCCAAGATTATCCACCGCTACTGCAATTTGCTTCATGTAGGCATGATCGACTTGGCGTGCACCTTTACTTGTTCCTAAGTAGCGACTGTCACCGTGGGTAGGGATAAACCAGAAAATTTTCATGTTCAGTTCCTTGTATTTTTGATGGCTCGGGTATCAATGTGATGAAGGTGTCCAAACTTGCTTTTGGACTTGAATGTTGTTTGGAATCAGTTGGACTTGTTTGAATAAGTCCGCAATATTTTGCTGTGCTTGTATGACCTCAGGTGTCAGCGGGCGCACAGGAGAGGGTTTAGATCGGCGAGAAAAGGCTTGCGCAGCAATGTTCTTTTGCAGCCCTGTGCTGTTTTGATAAATCTCTAAAGCCACATTTTGGTTCTTCACAATCCACTGATCGGAAGCGTCTAGGGCCTTCAAAAATTTAGCTGGGGCATCAGGGTGTGCTTGAACGACTTTTGGATTTGCCACATAAAATGAATAGGTCTTTGGAAAATCACCGGATTGAATCAGCACTTTAGCCTGAGCATCCAACTCCGCTGCAGATAAAAACGGGTCCCAAATGGCCCATGCATCAATTGATTTTTTATCAAATGCGGCCCGTGCATCTGCTGGTGGAATCCAAATTGGTTGGATATCGCTCCAAGTCAAACCGGCTTTTTCTAAAGTTTTGGCTAATAACTCATGCGCACTCGAGCCTTTTTGCACAGCAACACGTTTGCCACGTAATTCTTGAATGGTCTTGATTGAGCTATCCGCAGGAATCACGACAGCAAGCGACTGTTCAGGCACCACTTCATAGCCAATATAATTCAGGTCTTTATTGGCAGCTTGGGCAAAAATAGGCGGGGTGTTGCCGACATAGCCATAATCCACCGCACCGACCGCAAGGGCTTCTAACATTTGTGGGCCAGCAGGGAACTCCTTCCACTCAATGTGAGCGCCGGGAAATTGTTGTTCAAAGAGCTTTTGTTCACGGGCAACCAGCAAATTTAAGGCTGATTTTTGAAAACCGATAACCAAGGTTTTTACGGCTGTTTCAGCTGGTTTTTCACGATCCTGCTGTGCTGTTTCTTGTTTTTGGCAGGCACTGAGTCCAAAGCCAAAAGTGGCTAAAGTCAGTATGGAAAATGTTCTTAGAATACGCATGGAATCGCCCTTATGCTGTGGTCGGCTTATTTGATAATGGCCGACTCAATATTTAATTTATTTGGAATTAATTTTTCGTTATAAAACGCATCAGCGACTTGCTGCTGCTCCTGCGCCACTTGTGCAGTAATCGGTGTCACTTGATTGCCTAAGCGTGAAATAGATGTTTTAAGCACATCTAGACCTAAGCCTGTTTTGCCTTCGAGTAACTTGGCCGCTTCATCTTGATTTTTTGAGACCCATTGCGTGGTCAAATTCAACTCATTCACCACAGCTTGCAGCACTTTTGGATTTTCCTGAGCAAATTTACGATCGGCCAAATAGAACTGGTAGTTCTTCACCAAGTTTTCGCCATTGGCAATGCTGCGAGCATTAAGTTGATGCTCAGCAGCAGAAAGGAACGGGTCCCAAATTACCCATGCATCAACGGCACCTTTTTCAAAAGCAGCACGTGCGTCGGCAGGTGGTAAATACACGACATTGATGTCGCTAAATTTAAGCTGATTGGCTTCCAACAGCTTGAGCAACAGGTAATGCACGTTTGAGCCTTTGTTTAAGGCCACACGTTTACCTTTTAAGTCCTGAATACTGTGAATAGCCGAATCTTTTTGCACAATTAACGCTTCAGCTTTTGGAACTGCAGGTTGGTTGGCAATGTAAACCAAATCGGTTTGAGCGGCTTGAGCAAAGATAGGCGGTGCTTCACCGACTTCACCAAATGACACGCTGCCCACATTGAGCCCTTCAAGCAGCTGTGGACCCGCAGGAAATTCCACCCATTTGATATTTACACCTTGGCTTTTTAAGGCTGTTTCTAAGGTTCCGCGTTCTTTTAAAATTGGCAATAAGCCATATTTTTGGAAGCCGATATTTAAGGTGACATTTTCTTCAGCCTCTTTTTTGCCACAGCCCGACATCATCATGGCACCCACAACCGCTGTAGACAGTACAAGTGTTTTTGTCCAAAGTTTTGCTTTGTGCGTACGCATGTGTTGCTCCTATAAAGGTCTAAATGTGCAGAACTGTTGATTTATGAACACATAAGCTAAAGAGTTTTCTTTTTCGAAAAAAATAAGAAAACTTAAATTTAAAATCAGGAAAAAAGATAAATAAATATCAGCAAAACTTATGAAAAATTATGATTTTAGAAAAACATATAATGTGTCAAAGTATTATTTTAAGTTATTGAAAATTATTCATTTATTGTATTTATTTAAATGATAGATATCGTTATTCTGTGGCTTGCATAGTGATTTGAGAGCCTAGACAAAGGATTCGGCATAACCTTATGCAAAATAATGCTATTCAGCGCATAGAAAAAGCCACTTTAAAGTGACTTTTTACAAACCAATGAGTTTCTTTGATAGTTATATAAGGCCTGACGGGCATTCGGTAAGTCATCGACACTGACTTGTTCAAAACCTTGTTCAAGGAACCAATGCGCTGTTCGTGTGGTCAAAATAAACAATTGTTCAATACCTATATCTCGCGCTTTTTCTTCTAAATAATGCAAAATTTGGCTACCGCGATTTGATTTTCGATACCCCGGATGCACAGCCACACACGCGATTTCAGCAGAGCGTTTTTCATCCCCTGTGACAGGAATCGGGTACAACGCAGCGCAGGCCAAAATCGTACCGTCACGTTCAATCACTGCAAATTGTCCAATTTCATTTTCCAGACGTTCGCGTGAGCGATAAACCAAGATGCCTTCTTGTTCGAGAGGGCGTAAGAGATTGATTAAGCCGCCAACATCTTGAATATCGGCAGTACGCACTTCTTCATAATGCGCATCAGTGATCATGGTGCCAGAGCCGTCACGCGTGAACAATTCTTCGATCAATGCGCCATCATAGGCATAGGAAATGAGATGAACACGGTGTACGCCTTGAAGGGAAGCATCTTTGGCAACGCTTAAATGCAGGGCTATGTCGGGGTTAGAATCTTGATATTGCAAAATATGCTGATCAAGTTGATGAGGCGTAATTTCGCGTTGTAGCTGCCCATGTTCATTGTGCAAACCATGTTGTTTGCCCAAGAAAATCAACTTATCCGCTTTTAAGCTGATGGCGGTTTTGGTCGCAACTTCTTCAGCCAATAAATTAAACACTTCACCTGTCGTGGAATAACCTGTTGGCCCAAGCACCACAATATTTTGGCTCTCTAAATGACGTTGAATCGCATCGATATCGACGGAACGAACTTCACCAGACAGTTGAAAATCGATACCGTCACGAATGCCATACGGTTTTGCCGTGACCAAATTGCCTGAGACCACATCAATACGCGCGCCGTACATCGGTGAGTTGGCTAAACCCATAGACAGGAGGGCTTCAATTTGCAGACGAATGGAACCGACGGCATTCATCACCGCAGGTAAGGATTCGCGAGTGGTGATGCGACGGTGATGATGAAATGGTGTCTTGATGCCGCTGCTTTGTAAATTATGATTGATTTGCGGACGAGCACCATGCACCAAAATTAGACGAATACCAAGTGAGTGTAATAAGGCAATATCATGAATAATGTGTTGAAAATTTTCATGTTGCAGCGCTTCACCATCAAACATGATGACAAAGGTTTTGTTGCGATGCGCATTAATATAGGGTGCAGAATGACGGAACCAATGCACATACTGTAAGGTTGTGCTGGAAGATGGTTCAGTGATATTCGTTTGCATGCCTATGCCTGTTTATTCGCTTTGGTATGGATGATTCTAAACAAAAACATATGACAGCGGAAAGCAAATTTGACATCCTCCCCCCCTTAAAAGCATAGGTATCTACACATTTTTTATAAATTGAATGCGATCTGAGCAATCGCATTCAGCTCATCAGACGAATACTCTGACAACAACTGAAGAGTGTTCAATAGTATTGAAAGCCCTGCCAGTATGGCCATAGGTATCTACACATTTTTTATAAATTGAATGCGATCTGAGCAATCGCATTCAGCTCATCAGACGAATACTCTGACAACAACTGAAGAGTGTTCAATAGTATTGAAAGCCCTGCCAGTATGGCAG
>NZ_VPCH01000062.1:0-17518 GCF_013418285.1 Acinetobacter sp. YH12152 | reverse complement strand
CAAGCAGACGTGCACAGAAAATAGCAATCAAAGAACGAAATCTAAATCCTGTGCTTGACTTGGAATTGTCCATATAGGACATTTCTATTTGGTTATTAGGTAGGACATTTCTACTTAGGAATAACAAAAGGTACTTTAGTACTTGTTGTTTAAACTACATAATCTCTCTAATGCTTTAAAATCGTAAAATGTCATTTAAGTGTTGTTCATGTTTCTTAACACTTTAATATTTGGTCTTGATATCAAAAATATGTAGCATGGTTATATTTAAAGAATAGATAAAAATGCTCTTAAAATTTAAAGATAAATTCCATAAAAAGACTAATGACAAATTAATTGTCATCACTAATTCTTGTCTTGTGCCATACGTTTGGCCTCAGGTTTACAATGAGTTTTTTATTTGTCATTTGGCTACTAATACTAAATATAAAATTCTTAGACACATTAATCATTTTTATGAGTTTTTAGATACCAAGCTTCATATTTTTCCAGATAAGATTTTTGATGAGTCCAACTTAGATAACACTAAAAATTACTTCTTCTCCTATTATTGTCATTTATGTAATGATTTAGAACCAATTAATAATGAAATTTGGGCGGATGTTGTAGTTTTTTATGAAAAAATTCAAGAGTTTAAATTAAATACTAGTAATAATATTAATTTTGAATTAAAAGAATCAATCAAAGATTTATCAGAAAAACTATCTCAATTTAAGTTTAGAAAATCTAAAAAAATATTAAAAATTAAATCATTACCTCCAGTCATTATTGACTATCTTGATGAAATTCTAGTCCCAGGTGCTGTTAACAATCCTTTTAAGCATTTACAAACACAGTGGAAATATTATGTGGCATACATTCTATTGTCATATGTAGGTTTGAGACGTGGAGAATTATTACTATTAAATATCGATTCTTTCTTCATGACGAAAAGCTTTAAAAATAATAAAAATTATTATTACTTAAATGTACAAAATAATGAGAGCGATGATGATGAACGCTTTACAGAGCTGAATTTAAAAAATCAATATGCTACTAGGCAGATACCTATTGGTGAGGATATATACAAACTACTCAAAATTTATTGTGAGGGCTATAGACCACGCTCTTACACCCCTTTTATATTTATATCCAATAGGCATAAACCATTGTCCGTAGAAGCCTTAAATAAGACATTTCTAAAAATTTATCAAGCGTTGCCTATAGAATTATCAAAACAGTTAGAAAAGACACACGGTCTTACAAGCCTATCACCTCATATGTTACGTCATACTGCTGCTTCAATTTGTGTTTCGCTCTATCCAGATGATAATAGAGATAATATGTTTGCTGTAATGAGGAGTTATTTTGGATGGTGGCCAGATTCCAAAATGCCAGCATACTATGCTAGCAGTGCCTTCAATGACCAAATGCAGGCAAAATATCTCGATATATTAAATAGAAGAATATCAACAATAGAAAGAATATTTAGTCACGATTAGTGAATGATTGCTGTCGCTCTATCATCTAACCGTTTTTTGATTATTGGCCAATCAGGCATAACTTGACTTAGAAGTTGATAAAAACGCTCACTATGATTATGTTCAACCAAATGACAAAGTTCATGCAAAATCACATAATCAATGCAAATTGCGGGCGCTTTAACTAGATGCGGGTTCAGTGTAAGAAGACCTGATGGTGAACAGTTCCCCCACTGTGTGCGCATTGTCATGAGTCGTATATCAGGCTTAGCTTCAACCCATAAGGCTTTTTCAAGAATCTGCCTCAATCGTACTTCAAATATGACTTTTGCTCGAGATCTGTACCATTCATTTAAATGAGATTTAATACTTTCAATATCCGTATCTAAGGTGTTTACCTCCAATCTTCCCCTCAGAAGTTTTACACCTTTTGGCTTGGTATCATCATGAATCACTTTCAATTGGTATTGTTTACCCAAATAAAAGTGGCTTTCACCACTTTTATATTGGCGAGGCATGATAAATTTGCTTTGCTCACGGAACTCTCGTAATTGTTTATAGATCCAACGACTACGCTGCTTTACAGCTTCAATGATTGTTTTATCATCTGCATTTAACGGTGCCGATACAACTACCCGACAATCAGCATAGACTTTAATTAGTATCTTTTCAGTACGGCTAGGACTTTCAAGCACCTCAAAATCAACAACTTCATCACCATAAATGATGCTTAACTTTCTCTCTGGCAGCGTATTCATCCTAGAGCCCATTCAAACCGACCCGAGTAATTTGTACGATCATTTCCACAATTTTTTTGGCTTGATCCATACCACTACCAATGGATTTACATTCACGGAACATCTGCGGTAATAGTTTTTTACGGATATCTGCTTCAATATTTTGTGGATTAATTGAGTTTTCAGCTACAGAGCTCATGACAGAACGATCAACCTCGAAAGCGAGTTCAATCCACTTATCTTGATTCTGTTGATCTGTTATCGAGAATGCTTCAGGTAATAGTTTCTTGAATACACCATAATAAGCTTGAGCATGCTTATTACCACTGAACACATCAGGAATTTCATCTAAACGACGAGCCTCAACTTGCTCTTCAAACTCTTTAAACAGCATGTGTTGCTTCAATGGATGATCAAATTCTTTCTCTGCTTCTTCAATGACTTGACGTAAAAGTTTAGAGAAAGCCTCCTGAGCATAAGGATCATCACGCAATTGCTGTTCAATCATCTTCGTTACACGAGTTTTGATGATATCCGTTTCATTACGTGTTTTCTCTTCACTCCAATCTTCGGGTTGCGCCATTTTGCCCATCTTGCCGACTTCATAGACTCCATCAGGGTCTTTTACCTCAATACCCACAACATGTTTATCAAGAAGTTTTTTGACTTGCTCAGCATACTGATCATAGTCAATAGTCTCTCCAGCATCTCGTTTCACAATCTGACGCAAGCTTGTAAATAGTTTGACTGTTTCTTTGTAGTGCTGACGATCTGCATCAGAAAAGCTTTTATCTTCAAAGAAGGTTGCTGACTGCAATGCAACTTTTAAACAACTGGCAAATTCTGTAAGTGCTTCATAAAAATCATCACGAACTTTTAAGTGAATATCGACTAACTCACCCTCACGTTCTTCAATGCGTGGGACTAAAACTTGGCGCAACTGCTCTGGATCATTTTTATTTTTTACACCATCAAAAATCGCCCATAGCGCTTTATACAAACGAGGTAAACGTTTGTATTCAGAGCTCATTTGCGTATACAAGCCTGTAAGATCATTGATATCATAGCCACCTTGGGTACGAGCAGCGAGATCTTGGTAATCAAGAATTGTGGAATCTAATTCTTTTAAAATACCTCGATAGTCAATCAATAAACCAAACTTTTTCATTGGATGAAGTCGGTTTACACGCGCAATTGCTTGGATCAGATTGTGCTGTTTTAAATTTTTATCAATATAAAGAACAGCATTTTTAGGTTCATCAAAACCTGTTAAGAGCTTATCCACCACTATCAGCAATTTAAGCGAATCATCTTTTTCAAAACGCTCAATTACTTGTTTGGTATAAGTTTGCTCATCCTGAGTGCCGACATTGTCTTTCCACCATTGGGTCACTTCAGGGGTAGTCGATTCATCAACATCAGTATTTCCTTCACGACTATCAGGTGGGCTCATCACCACAGCAGACTCAAACAAGCCTGCTTCATCCAAGTACTTTTTATACTTAATCGCTGAAGCCTTGCTATCGCAAGCAAGCTGTCCTTTTAAACCATCATCAATATTTTTCACAAAGTGATTGGCAATATCTAACGCAATCAGGCGAATACGATCATCCGCAGTATAAATCTCACCTTTTCTCGCAAATTTACGTTTTAAATCTGCTTTTTGCTGATCATTTAAACCTTCTGTAATCCGTTCAAACCACGTATCAATCGCACGTTCATTTACGTCTAAATCAGGGATTCGTTCTTCATAAAGCAAAGGTGTTACAGTCTTATCTTCTACCGCTCTCTGCATAGTATAAGCATGAACAATAGGTCCAAACTTGTTAACGGTCTTTTCATCTTTAAGCAATGGTGTACCTGTAAATGCCACGAATGCCGCATTTGGAAGTGCGAGTTTCATACGCACATGGTTTTCACCACCTTGGCTTCGGTGCCCTTCATCAATCAGGACAATGAAGTCTGAACTTGTGTTAACACATTCAGGAAGTTTGGTTGCAGAGTTAAATTTCTGAATCAAAGAGAACATGATTCGCTCTGTACCCTTACCAATTTGTTCAGCCAAGCGTTTGCCAGAAGTCGCCATAGCATTTAGCTTGTCTCTTTTTCCTGCCAGTTCACCACCTGATACAAAGGTTTTACTGAGTTGATCTTCTAAATCGACACGGTCAGTGACAACCAATATACGACATTGTTTTAAAGCTTCATGCAAGATCAATGCTTTACTGAGAAAGACCATGGTAAAAGATTTACCTGAACCTGTTGTATGCCAAATGACACCACCTTCACGGCCACCTTTGGTGTTCTTAGTACTAATACGCTCAATGAGTCGTTTGATACCAAAGATTTGCTGATAACGAGCAACAATTTTTCCTGCTTTCTTATCGAAAAGCGTATATAGGCGAACCATTTCGAGTAGTCGCTCAGGCTTTAATAGGCTGATCAGCAGTTGATCTTGACCTGTAACAGCTAAGTCTCCACCTGCAATTAGATTTTCATACCACTTGAGATCATCTGCATGACGATATGCGAACAAACTGTTTTTTTGTACAGCACTTAATTTCTTATTTTTAAGCGCATACATTTCTGCATCAGAAATATCTTCTTCTCGCCATGCAGCCCAAAATTTTGCAGGGGTATTACATGTGCCGTAACGACCTTCATGCCCATTTATAGAGAGTATCAGTTGGCTATATGCAAACAGATGTGGAATTTCATCAGGTCGCTGATTACGAAGTGTCTGAGAAATACCTTCATTAATTGTTGGACCTTTCTTTGCCTGACTATCAGGGCGTTTTGCTTCAATCACAACTAAAGGAATACCATTTACAAAGCAAATGATATCGGGTCTACGTGTATCTACTCCACCTGAACGTGTTACAGCAAATTCTTCTGTATATGAAAAGTCATTATTATGGATGTTATGCCAATCAATCAATGGAATCGTTGGGCTAACTTTTTTTCCATTTACAAATTCAGTTACAGGAATACCGTAGAACAAATGGTTATACATTTTTTCGTTGGCAGTCAGTAGCCCCTCATTCAAAGCTGGGCTACAGATTTCAGCAATTAAGTTGTCTACCGACTTTGCTGAAAGTGGATATTCTTGACCCGCAAATGGAAAAGTACGTTTAGAGAGCTCTTTACGTAAAATTTGACGTAATACCACTTGGTCTTGTTTACCATCACGGGCAACAAGTGCCTGTGATGGCGGTAAAAACGACCACCCCAGATTCATTAACAATGTTAATGCGGGAATCTTAGCACTGTATTCTTCTTGAAACTTAATTGAGAGACCGTTCATATCAAACCAAAACTTTTAAAATAAAACTGCGAAACATGCACTAAGATTTGCTTTATAAATAAAGCAGATAGCCATAACAATTAATACCACCAAGAACATATAAAAACTTAACGGCACTTTATCCCTAAAAAAACTAAAATTTTTCTGCTCATCAACCCATTCAATTTGATGTTGCCAAAAGAATTTATAGTGTGCACACCAATCACTGAACAACATTTGTTTACCTAAACCAACTGAACAATACCGATTCTCTAGTTGGCGATACTCTTCAATTAAAAATGTTAAATCATCACTATTACTTTTACCTTGGACTGAATAATATAATGTTCTCAACTGATTATAAATTTTTGTCAACTCATCTCCTGCTGTCTTATATTCATTTTTTTTAGCATCATACATTATGACATACAGTCCAATTACGCCAACCAATGTAAATGTTGCCGATAGGAACTTAGTTGAAAGTGCATCAAAGACCAAAGAGTAAATACCAAAAGCGATTGAAACAAAGCTTATCCAGCCAGGTAATTTCTCCACTAAATCATAAGTCGCTAGATTCTTCTTTGCCCCAAAACCTACGTTATAACCAGTTTCCGCAATACATTTAAGTAAATCATCTTTAATCATCTTCACTCCTCAATCGGCACATAAATGCGGTCACGAGCTACAACTACAGCATTTTGAATGATGTAGCATTCCACTATATGCTCACCATTAAAATCAGCGGTTTCAGTTTTTTGATTCTGCCCTAGATCCGCAACAATTTGCCCTCTAATACAATCTCGACTTTTTGCAGCCTCTCCACGATTTAGAACTTTCCATAAAACAGAATATTTTTGCTCTGGTAAACTAGAGGGCGTCCCATTTTTATCGATATAGAATCTAAGACTTCTTCCGCTATTTAATTTTTTACGATTTCTTTTAAAATGACTTAAGAAATCTATGAATGCACCATGTTTAGTAATTTCACATTCTATTTTTAACGGATAACGTATATCTATTGGGTATTTATTCTCAATAAACTCTTCAGTATCTCTATAGCGTAACTCACCTAATGTCATTGATTTAACGATAGTAGTTGCTGCTTTAGGGAAAGAGTTTCCATATACTTTTCGCCAATAATCATTAGCCGAACTCTTTCCTGCATTTTCAATAGCTTTAAGCGAATTCTCATATGCTTTTTTAGCTTTTCTTTGAAATTTACTTTTAACTTTGACATCCTGATTACTACCTAAAGCTTGATAGTGATCTTGATCGGGTTGTTCGGATAAATACTTAAAAAAGTCTCTACTTAAACAATCATATGAACTATAACTCTTGTCATCATAATTCGTAGTCGATTTCATAAAATTGTAGGCGAGTGTGTCTATTAATAGGCCTCCTATGCCCACTCCATGCTTATTTTTCCAAGCTCTAGCCATCTTACATAAACGACGCAAGTTTTTATTTTTTGCCTCATTCATGCTTTTCATTTCATCAATTTCGGCTTGAGGCTTAGTAATTTTCCAACTGCCACCATTCTTTGTATCTGGATACTTATACGAACCATCCTCTTGCTCAAAAACAGGCTGTACCTCGACATGAAAATTTGTGTATTGGACACATACAACTAATCGATCTACAAATACGGTAGTTCGAGGATAACGTGCAAGAATTGCATCTTTTGTATCCTTTAATAACTTTGATTGACCGCCATTTTTATAATCATCCCATTTTGAGGGTGGCATGATGTACAACATGTCTAAATCTGAAATACCTTTAATCGCAGTCCATCTGCCGTACGAACCAACTTGTAATTGGTTTGATGTTTTTGATTCGGTATCACGAAATTTTTTGTTCAATGCACATGTTATCTCTTGATAACGTGACGTGATTTGTTCTTCATTTGCAACTTTAATATTGCTTAAAAAGTCTTGAAACATTTGGGAAATTGACATTACAGCCCTCAAGTTTTAATTGTTGATAAAGTATTAAAAACGTCCTTGTTTCTAACGATCCATTTGATATTTAGTGACGCCAAATATAATCTTTAAGAGTCAAATTTCAGTTTGCATTAGCTTTTATTCAGCTTAAAACTCAACTGATAACGATAAAACTCAATATTCTGTGCCACGCTCAAAGCACGACGAATTCTTAAGTCATCTTCTAGTGCAATAATCACACCTTTCACTTGCTGATCTGCCTCAGCCAACTCATCTTTGACATAGCCCATATAGCGTTGGATTTGCCCCACGACACGATCACTTGCACGACCACGTTTTAGCTCAACAACAAGCAATGTCTTCTTATCCTTACTGATTGCCAAGATATCGATAGGACCAGTATCCGATGGATACTGCTGACCGACCAATTGACCTTCTTCGGTATAAATGTCGTATGTTGCACCCAACTCAGTTTTAGACCAGTTCTCTACCAAGAAATGCTCTAAATGCTTTTCTAAAGCAAAAGCTGTTGGGTCTTCGACTACTTCATCAGGCTCAAGATATTCAACTGTTTCTTTGCCATCAATAAGTGTTTTAAGCTCTTCTGCATACTTGGTCAGATTACAAACTGTACCCACTGATCCCGATGAGTTTTTTAGCTCTTGAGACATCATTTCCCTAGGTAAAGTCTGTTCAAACCATTCAACTTTTCTGCGATGGCTTAACTCGCCAGAAGGCACGTAGTAATAGTCAGATATGACTTTACCCACGAGATAATGACCATCCCCACGAGGTGTAAGGATAATGTCACCCTGTTTAATCCCTTTAGAAAGGGTATGTAGCATGCCACATGCTAAGCCTGCTGAAATCTTACTTTTTTCAGGTAAGGCTGTTAAATAAACAGGAATAAAACGATGATTAAACTCACGCCAATCATCAGGTAAGTCATGGGTTAAGTCTTGGTCAATGTTCCAGTTGGCGGCAATAAAGCCGCCCTCTAGAAACTCTTGAGCAAATACAGACTTGGCACCCGCCATAATGCGGTAATAGCTAGGTGTTATTTGCATCATTAGGCAGCCACCTTGACACGTTTTTTACCTGTCAAAAGTTGTTGCATAAGTGCTTTTTTTTCTTGCTTCAAGCAATCAAGTTTTTTCTGCAAACCTTCAATTTCCTGATCAGCAGCAGAAAGAACAGCAGCAATTTTTTCCTGTTCGGCTATTTCGGGTATAAAAAGTTCGTAGCTATTAAAAATACTCTCACTGAAGTTTCTTCTAACAACTGAAGCTCCTACAACCGATGCTGCTTCCAATACTTTCTGGAATAAACTGCTTCTTATAAAGTGCTTCATAAATTCAGGAGAAGATAAATTTGTAATAACAAACACTTTGTATGCAGGTGATACAATAACTGGAAAATCCATTAAATGAACATCAACCGACCCCATCCAAAAGTTCAGCCCACTCATTACAAATCTTCCTGTTTTGACTACCCTATATTTTGAAGTATCTTCACTAGCAACAGATTTATTAAAATATTCTGACTGATTAACCAAACCATTTTTTGTCACCGAAAAAATAGGGAAATCCTGGTTTCCTGCTGACAATACTTCTGGCTTGAAAATTTCCTTCACTTTTGTACTTTTCCACTCCCCTCTAAACCTCACTCCATTCTCATCAAGCAAACGCTTCTTACCCGTCAGCAACTGTTGCATCAAAGCTTTTTTCTGCTGTTGGCTATTTTCAAGCATTTTTTCAGTAGCCGAAATTGCTTGGTCCCAAGTTGAAAGGATTTGGGCGATTGCCTTTTGCTCAATAAGTGGTGGCAAAATAATTGGTAAATCTTTACATATCTCAATAGTTAAATTCTGCTGACCAGAAGTCTTTTTAGATCTAGACTGTAACCATTGTTGAGCTTTAAAACTATTTAAAAACTCTAGAAAATATTTACTATCAACAAGATTTTTTTGTAGCCGGTAAAATACAATCGCCTGATTCATATTATATTCAGGATAGCTGTCATCAAGTAGAGCTGTTTTCCCTAAAGGAGGACCTACGATATTCATCAAAATATCATTAGGAAATGCCATTGAACGCGATAGAAAATTTTCGTGAGACTGTTTTGATACAAATATGAAATCAGAATCTAGTGCTAAACGACCATAAAAAGTTAAATTATTAACTCGTAAAAAAGGAATTTTACCTTCATTAGAAATCTCTGATTTAGGCGGAGTAGTCCCTTTAGAAATTTTTGTGCAAATTTCATTGGCAGTTTTACAAGACCAATCATTTGGAATAATTCCAAAACCTGAAATGAAGTTAGATGTATCATTCACCACAACCCAACTCCTCTAAATACTTCGCCATCTGAACTTCAAGCTCAGCAAGTTGAGTCTTTAACTGCTCACGCTCAGCACGTACAGCAACCAAATCAATCTCAGCTTCTTCTTCAAAGGTATCCACATAACGAGGAATATTTAGGTTGTAATCGTTGTCTTTCACTTCCTGCAAAGTCGCCAAATACGCATACTTATCTACGCTTTCACGGGCACGATAGGTTTCAATAACCTTGGCAATATTATCTTGGCTTAAGTTGTTTTGATTTTTACCTGACTTAAACTCACGGCTTGCGTCAATAAATAAAACCGAATCATCAGACTTTTGCTTTTTAAAAATTAAAATTGCAGCAGGAATACCCGTACCATAGAACAGCTTTTCAGGTAAACCAATAACCGCATCTAATAAGTTTTCGTTAATCAACTTTTCACGAATCTTACCTTCAGATGAGCCACGGAACAACACCCCATGTGGAACCACAACACCCATACGACCCGTAACAGGTTTAAGCGTCTCAATCATGTGTGAGATAAAAGCATAATCACCCTTGGTCTTTGGTGGTAAACCACGACGGAAACGATCAAACTTATCATTTTCAGCTTGCTCATAACCCCACTTGTCTAATGAGAATGGCGGGTTTGCTGTCACAATATCAAACAGCATCAAGTCGCCATTCTTATCCAATAGTTTTGGATTACGAATGGTATCACCCCACTCAATTTTGTGGTTGTCTTCGCCATGCAAGAACATGTTCATCTTAGCTAATGACCACGTTGAACCAATCGCCTCTTGCCCGTAGAGTGCGTACTCTTTACTGTTGTGATTGCTGACGACCTTACGACCACACTTCATCAACAGTGAACCAGAACCACAAGCAGGGTCACAAATACTGTCGCCTTTCTGTGGATCAAGTAATTCAGCAATTAAGTCTGATACTTCAGGTGGCGTATAGAATTCGCCCGCCTTTTGACCACCACTCGCTGCGAAGTTTTTAATCAAAAATTCATATCCGTTACCAATCACATCAAGTGAACCGACACGGCTTGGTTTTAAATCTAAATCAGGCACAGCAAATACTTCTAAAAGATCTTTTAAAATGGTATTTTTTTGCTTTTCTTCACCCAATTTATCGGTATTAAACGAGATATCTTGGAAAACGCTTTTGCCTACATCTTTGAGCTTTGTACCATTGGCTTCTTCAAGCGCATGTAAAGCCATATCAATACGTTCGCCATTGCCGGGCTCAAAACGACGCTCAAGCAAGGTATAGAAATTCGATTCACGAGGCAGTACAAATCGCTCGTTTTTCATCATTTCTTCAATCAGTTCAGGTTCATCACCATACTCGTTTTTATAATTATCGTAGTGGTCTTGCCATACATCAGAGATGTACTTTAAGAACAGCATTGTCAAAATATAGTCTTTATAGGTATCTGCACTCACCGTGCCACGGAATACATCACATGCCGACCAAAGGGCTTTATTGACGGTATCTTGATTAATTTGAGTAACCATTATTTGTTTCCTTGGAGCAGTTGTTTAAACATGCCCATCATCATTTGTTCACGATTTTTAAGTAATTGCTGGGTCAAGATCTGCTCTTGCTCCCAAAGACGGTTTAATTCGATTATGCGTTGCTGAATGTCCAAGCTAGGGACTTCAACCTCAAATTGGCTGACTATTGATACGCTCAGCATCGGCATCTTAGAACCCTGACTTTCTTTGCGTAATTCATATTGCACATTCGATTGGTTCAGGTACCAACATAAGTATTCAGGCATGACTTTTTTATTTGGCATTAAAATCAAAAACTGGCTACTCACAATGAGTGGTAGTACTTTTGATTGATCCTGATTGCCTACAAAATAATGTGCTTTGAGATACTCACCTCGACAAGGTAAAAGCACACATTCAGGTGAGACGATTGCGTTATCTTTACCTTGCCAATCAATTTGCGGTAAAGCATCTGAAAAAAGCGTATAACCACATGTATCCGTTGCAATGCTACGAATATCTTTGATCTGCAATACGTGGGCATTGCCTGACTCAACTTCTTCAACCTTTTCACGGAATGTAAAGCCTGTGCGGATCTCTGCGAGATCGCTCAGTTTTAGGAATCTTTTTAACTTTGCCATAAATATTTACTCTGAAAGAGAATGAGCCATCCTTGGCTCAGTCCACTTAAGATGCGTTACCAACATATTTCTTTAGCCAATCAGTCATTGATTTGTCTTTATCTGAATCCAAATTTATCCAAGCCGCATCTCTTTGCAAACGTGTCACTAATAAACCATCATCTCTATCCATGACTTGTTGTAAATCATCACGAATCTGTGGTGCTGTTTTATCCGAAACGATAATCCAACAGGACTTTAACGGTCGACACCATGTTCCATAAGCCTTAATTTTTTTATCCAGCTCTTCATAGTTACGTTGTTTACGCAGGTCATAATTGATCTGATATACTTTCATTTGTTCTTAACTCCTAATGTTTAGTCACGTTATTGGTTTTGAATTCGATGACAGGCGGCCACCTGTCATCACTAAATTTAATGCAGTAGAGACCCTATGAGTCATGCCGAGTGTTATGTTAGGTTGGTATTTGTGTTATGTCAATAAAAAACGCAGTAGATTCCCTATGTAAAATAATAAATAAATTTTCCTACTTTTTGTGAATTTCAACGAGGTTCTGGAAATTCTCAGATTTCAACTCAAAAAATTTAATATTGGCTATTTTCAACTCAAAAAATTTAATATTGGCTATTTGAATTTAAAGTATATTGATTATTGGTGCTCTTCATAGAAAGTGATTCAATTATTTAATTCAAATTTATAAAAAACTGCTGAAGGGTTTTGTTGCACCCTTCTTAGACCAACCATATTCTGCTGTTTCATTACTATTGATGCCTGACTCATCAATATAAAGAATCTGTTCTTTTACATATTCGGCTTTTAATTGAGGCAACAATCATTGAAAGACAGCTCGACCTATTTTGCAGGCTTGTCTAGAGTAATATTTTTACATATAAAATATAAAAATCAATACCTTACAAATTAAAACTCTTATTTAAATCACATTTACAACAGTTCATTAATAATTATTTAATTATAAAAATTATTATATTTATAATAAATAGAATTTTATTGAGATTATTATATTTATAATAAATAGAATTTTATTGAGATTATTATATTTATAATAATCTTGAAGAGCTTGCAAAAATTTATTTTTTATATATTATTCTTAATGAAATAAAAGGAATTATCATGGATAACAAATATCAAGAAGCAAGTGCATTAGAATTTAAGGATGATGGTTTATTTAAAATATCTACAAAATATATTAGATATGAAGATGATTTTACAGAAAAAATACACACATTTAGGGATATTGAAAATGATAGTTGGGAAATTTATAGTGATGGGTGTAAAAAGATAATAGTTTTTAAAAAATATAAGACTAATATTAAAAACTTAATTAAGTTAACTGCTATAAACATACTTACTAATCTTTCATCTTCTACATTAGTTAATTATATTCATGGATTCCTAAAAGTATTCTCTGAGCAAGAAATAATTGACATTATAAAAAATAAAGAAAAAATTCTTTATAATTGGGAAATCTATAAATCAAATAAAATCAATAGCTTTACAATCTCAACAATCTTGCCAGCTCTAAATTTTCTAAAAAACATCCTAATATATCTTTCTGTTAATAATTTATTAAGATGGAATAAAAATGATATTGAGAATATATCAAATTTAAAAAGATTTAAAATAAACAAATATGCAAAAATAAAATCCGGGGATTGTTTTTTAAATACAGAAGAGGAAGCAAAAATATTAAATTATATTGGCAAGGTAAGTAACTATGAAAATTTAACAAGTAAAGATTTAGATGAATATTGTGTTCTTATACTTTTTTATCAATTTGGTGTTAGGCCAAAACAAGTCGGAATGCTTAGGCTTTATGACTTAAAAACTTATAAAATAAATAAATACGATGAAACACTTCATGTTAAATTTCAAAAAATCAAACAAAGACATACTATGAATGCAATTCCATTAGTTAGAAAAATAAAAACAGAATGGATAGTTTTTTTTAAAGAAAAAATTAGAAAAACAGATAAACATGGTAATTATTATTTTTTTTCTAATAATAAAAACGATATACGTGAAATTTTAAGAAAAGTAACAATTAAAATATTAGGTTATCCTATTAATGCAAATATATTTAGACATTCAGTTGCACAGAGACTAGTTGAGTCTGGGGCAAATTTAGATGAAGTATCTTCCTTCCTAGGACATACTTATTCTAAAAGTGCATTGATTTACTTCCAAGTATCTGCACAGACTGGAGTATTAATTAATAAAGCTCTAGGCATATCTAATATATATAGTAAAATTTCAAAAATTACGCATGGTGATTTTATAAGTATAGAAGAATTAAATAATTTGAATACTGAAAAATACATTGAAAGTTATCCACATGGAATAGCAATATCTGGTATTGGTGGATGTGATTTAAAACAGAACTTATGTAAAAAAAATCCAGTTTTTTCATGTTATGGTTGCGATAAATTTTTACCTCTAAATGATAAAAGTGTTCATGAAAATGTATTAGAAAACCTAAGAAGTATTATAAAAAAATTTAAGGACTCTAGCTTATCTGAGACTCACTCTCCTGCTTATATGCAACTTAAGAGCCTAATATTCAATATTGAATCCCTTATACATGAAATCGAGGAAAAAAAATGAATAATTTTAAGAATTATATTTTAGAAATGAAGAAATTAGCTCAAATAAAAAAAATTAAATGGGACATAGAGGTTGACAAAAATGGTGTCGTACTCTCTGAGGATCGCTGGAATTTAAATGAGATAATTGGAAATAATACAAGACCATTTTACTATCTTTCTAGTTTCGAACTGGTTGATAAGTTTAGATTAAATAATATTGAAAATGTTATTATTAGTAATAACTGGATTGAACTTATCAAAGCAGTAACAATAGAAAAAATTTTAATAGATAAAATAAAGCCAAATAGTATAATGCCAATAATATTTAATTTGAGAGTAATAGCTAGTATAGCAACAAAACCTCCATATGATATGAATCCAGAAGATTTTTTTAAAGTTATAAATCATATTGAGAAAATAGACTCTTTAAAAATTACAGCAATAAAAAGTATTGTAAAACATATTTTTGATATTAAGTTTTTATCTAAATTTTGTCCTATATATCCTTACTTAAATATTAAAAAAATATCTAGTTCTACCCCACTTTCTAATCAAATAGATAAGAGGGATAGTGCTGATAAACTACCCGAAAATAAATATTTTTGGGAACTAGTTAGAATTTTATATACAGAGGAACCAAAATCTTTTTTTGATTTTATTAGGTTTAGTCAACTAAAGTTATTAGTTCTTACTGGTTTACGGATTAGTGAAATAACTTCTTTACCTCTAAACTGTATAAAAAAGCACAATGTTTTAGATAAAAAAATCTATGAAAAAAATAAACAGTATGGGGCAGTTAGTCATTATTTTTCCCTTAAATACTTCGCAGAAAAATTAGAAAAAGAAAATCAACATAATATTTTACAAATTGAATCACAGATCATTCCAGAAATATTTGAGCTTGAAATCTTAAGTATTGTTGAATCAATTGAAAAATTAACTTTAGGTATTCGTTCAACTTTGAAAAATTTTGAAAATAAAAACTTAGGATTTTATGATGATTATATACCTGCTTACAGTGCTTATTTAATATTAAGTGGTAATAGTATTTTTTTAGAGAACATTGAATATGATACAAAGGAGCTAAATATTATACAACGTCAGGAACTATCCAATAAATTAATTGAATTGCAAATAAAACTATTAGATACCAAAGAATTCACACACTCTTTTTATACGTATATGCAAAGATTACGCTTAAAATGCTGTATATATAATCAAAAAAAACAGCCTTACCTTAGTCACGAAAAAATTATCTATAGAACCTCTTTTTTTCGAAAGTCTGATATCTTAAATTATATTTTTAATGAAAAAGAATCCAAATCTCCTGACCTATATTCTATTAAAGTGAATGATGGTTCAGTAATTAATTCTAGTGATTTTTTATTTCTGTATCCTAAAAGAGCCCTCATAGAAAATAGAAACAATGGTCTACTAGCAATTGATCATTATTTAAGTATTGGTGTTACCAATCGCCAAGCCCTGAACTGCTTTATTAGCAAAATTAGTGAAAGCACCCCTACTATTTTTGAAATATATGGATCAGATGAATTTAAAACTGCCTCACTAAAAAGCCATAGTTTCAGACACTTGATGAATACTGAATTATTCAGAAAAGGTATAGCAGATTCATTAATTACTAAACATTTTAATCGCCAATCTATTTCACAAACTTATGAATATGATCATCGCTCACTTGCTGAGAAATTAGATTTTAACAATATACCAACTATAAATAAAGACATAGATAATTCAAGAACTGAAGTACTTATAAATTTAATTAATGAAAATAAAACTAGAGGGCCTCTAATCAGCAAATATCTAGAAATTCAAGAAGAATATGGTGATGATGAAGCCTATTTGTTCTTGAAAACAGAAGCAGATGGATTTCATACAACACCTTATGGACATTGTGTAAATAGTTTTGCTGTTGATCCCTGCCCCAAACATCTTGAATGCTTCTCTGGTTGTAATCACTTTATGTCTACTGGTCTAAGTAAGCATAAACAAAACTTAATTAATCTACGAGATAAATTTAAGCAAGAATTACAAATTATTGAAGACTTCCCAAGTAAAGGAATAGGTAAATTGCATCAAATAGGTCACATTAAAAAACAAATATTAAATATAGAACTTATTTTGGAATCAGATGAAGGTTCTTTAGTTTTTCCTGCAGAAAATGATTTGTCTGATATTGATAAAAAGGATATTTTCGATGCATAATTTAATTCAACTATTAGAGCGTATGTTAGAGAATAATATTGACATTAGTTATAGAAAAGTTGCTGAATTAAGCAATGAATTCAAACATGCGTCTTCTATAACAAGGGACACTGAACGAAAAAATCTTGTTGATTCCTACAAATTTAGACAAGAAAAACTTAGATTATTAATTCGAAAAAAGACTCCTGAATATAATGTTCAACAAAAAAATCAAAGTTTACTCTTACAAATTGATGAGCTTAAGAATAATAACTTAGAACTGATAGCCTCTCATAATACTTTACTGAAAATTGTTGGTGAATTAGGTGGCTTTACAGCGTGGTCACAACTTTGTGAATCACTGGATCATTATGATCAAAGAGTTATAATTTCTAAAAATCATCCAGAATACTTAGCTTTTATAAAAAATTTACAAACTATTAGAAATCAAATGCAGCTATCTCAAATTGAATTATCAGTAATTTTGGGTAAGGATGAAAATTTTGTAGAAAATATTGAGTCTTTTGAACTTCTGCTACCAATCACAGGAGTCATCATAGTTGCTAATTTTTTACTTACACAGCAATTTGAAAATTATCGGAATTTTAAGCCAATTTTAGAGTGAGTGTTTAAGGGCTGTTGACATTTCAAGTATAAAATTTACCCGACAAAGGTAGCCAAATAAAGATACAAGCAGAGATGGATCCGGAAATTTGAACAACTCCTATAAGTGATACTCTGCTCCTCAAATGATGTTATAAACATCAATATATGGAGTATTTTATGGCACGTAGACCAAGAAGAAATCATTCAAACGACTT